>JAGWVX010000399.1 GCA_018970685.1 Alphaproteobacteria bacterium
GCTGACCCAGTACCTGGGATTTCCGTACTACGGCGACGAATACAAGGTCATGGGGTTGGCGCCATACGGCAAGCCCACGCACCTTGCGGAGATGCACAAGATCGTCCGGCTCAAGTCTGGCGGCACCTTCGAACTCAATCTATCCTTCTTCCGGCATCACAGGGAGGAAGTTCCCTACACCTGGATGGATGGCTCTCCCGAAGTCGGAACCCTATTCTCGCCCGCGCTTGAGGAACTCTTGGGTCCAGCGCGGCGGCCAGTAGATCCGCTGGAGGATCGGCATCGTGACATCGCCCGTTCGGTGCAAGTCATGTATGAGGAGGCGTTCTTCAATTTGATTGAGCCGCTGCAGCGCGCCTCCGGCGCTACCGATCTCGCGCTCGCCGGTGGCTGTGCGGCCAATTCCGTCGCCAACGGCAAGGTACGGCGGATGACGCCATTCAAGCGCGTCTACGTGCAATCGGCTGCCGGCGATGCCGGCGGCGCAATCGGTGCTGCCTATGCCGTTTGGGCGGAACTGGGCGGCGAGCGGCGCTTCGTCATGGACCACGCTTATTGGGGGCCGCACTACGACGCGAGGGAGATCGGCGCGGTTATCGAAATCAACCGCGGGGAGATCGACGTGGCGGATTGCAGTGTGGAGACCATAGCCGACGAGAGCGAACTGTGCCGGCGGACGGCTCACGCGGTCAGCCAAGGTAAGGTCGTCGGTTGGTTTCAGGGCCGCATGGAGTGGGGCCCGCGCGCGCTCGGCAACCGGTCCATCGTCTGCGATCCGCGGCGAGCGGACATGAAGGCAATCCTCAACGCTAAGATCAAGCGGCGGGAATCGTTCCGGCCTTTCGCGCCATCGGTGCTGGACGTTGCGGTCGCAGACTGGTTCGAGGAAGACGACGCCGTCCCCTTCATGATGCAGGTTTTCCAAATTCGCGAAGACAAACGCGAGCAGGTTCCCGCAATCACGCATGTTGACGGCTCGGGTCGGTTGCAGACAGTTTATGAGAAGACAAACCCGCGCTATTACCAGCTGATCGAAGCGTTCCGCGATATCACCGGCGTGCCGATGGTTCTCAACACCTCTTTCAACGAGAACGAACCGGTGGTTTGCGAACCAATAGAAGCACTCAAGTGCTTTCTCAGGACCAAGATGGATGTTCTTGTTCTCGGCGAGACCTACATTTCGCGCCACGACAGCGCGCCAACCTAGCGCATTTCCGCTTTGACAATTCGGTTCATCTTCCTCAACCGCTACTTCTATCCCGACCATTCCGCAACAAGCCAGATCCTGAGCGATCTGGCTTTTTATTTGGCCGCGAGGGGAGAAAGCGTTCACGTCGTCACCAGCCGGCAATGCTACGACTGGCGTCATGCGCGGTTGCCGGCGCGGGAAGCGGTGCAGGGTGTGCAAATCCAGCGCGTCGGCGGCACGCGGTTCGGGCGCCGGGCCCTGGCGGGAAGGGCGATGGATTATCTTTCGTTCTATGCGATCGCGGCATGGTGGCTGCTGCGATTGGCGCGACGTGGCGACGTCGTGATTGCCAAGACCGATCCGCCAATGCTTTCCGTGCTAGTGGCGTTGATCGCACCCGTGCGCGGCTTTCGGATTGTCAATTGGCTGCAGGATCTCTATCCGGAAATCGCCGCCGAGTTGGGCGTTCGGGCTGCCAAAGGACTGGCGGGAAGGATGCTTGTATCGGTCCGGAACCGGTCGCTCAAACGCGCCACGATCAACGTAGCGATCGGAGAGGACATGGCGGCCAAGTTGCGGGCTCTCGGTGTGCCGGCGGACAAGATCTGTGTGATCCCCAATTGGGCTGACGACAAGGCGATCACACCGATCGATCGCGCCGCCAATCCGCTGCGTGCGCAATGGGGTATGTCGGACAAGTTCGTGGCGGCCTATTCGGGTAATCTGGGCCGGGCGCACGATTCTCTGACGGTTCTAAGGGCGGCCGAACAGCTCCAAGACCGCGATGACATCGTTTTTCTCTTCGTCGGCGGTGGCCACGGAATTGCCGAGCTCGAAGCACAAGCGCGCAAACGCGGCCTGAAAAACCTGATGTTCCAACCATACCAAAGCCGGACCACGCTGGCGCGATCGCTTGCGGTCGGCGATGTCCATTGGCTGTCGCTGCAGTCAGGGCTCGACGGCCTCGTCTTGCCGAGCAAGTTCTATGGCATCGCCGCAGCCGGGCGGCCGATCATAGTGGTTGGTTCTCCTGATGGAGAACTGGCCAAACTGGTCGTGGAATGGGATAGCGGCTTCCATATAGAATTGGGGCAGAGCGAAGATTTCGCCCGCACCATCGTCTCGCTCGCGGGGGACCGCCAACTATCTCGTCGAATGGGATTGAACGCCAGGCGCATGCTGGAAAAGCGGTTCACCAAAGAGCGAGCGCTTGAGCGCTGGTACGGTGTCCTGCGAACTATACAGGACGTCACGCCTGCACAACCCGACCATCATTGCATACACGCCTGACGAGATGATACGCCTTGTACATACTCGGCCTTAACGCGTTTCACGGAGACTCCGCTGCGGCATTGATACGCCATGGCCGGCTTATCGCTGCTGCGGAAGAGGAACGTTTCCGGCGTGTCAAGCATTGGGCTGGTTTTCCGTTGCACGCCATTGCGTATTGCCTTCGTGAGGCGGGCATGAGCCTCAGCGACGTGGACCACATAGCGCTTAACCAGGACAATCACGCGAACTTGGGCCGCAAGCTTGCGTATTTGATCCACCGCCGGCCAAGCTCGGCATTCGTTCTTCAACGCCTGCGCAACCGGACCCGGCGGCAAGGCGTGTTGGAACTGCTGGCCAGTCAATTTCCCGATAAACCCTTTTGCGGCGAACTCCACAATGTCGAGCACCATGTCTGCC
>JAGWVX010000400.1 GCA_018970685.1 Alphaproteobacteria bacterium
CGGCGGCAAGCGCTGGGTGCTGGTAGCGCCGCAAGGAGATAAGGTCGGCGGCGAGACCAAGCTGCTGCTGGCGAAGGCCGCGACGCCCGCGCAGGCGACGTATATCGGCAAGCAGGGCGGCGGGCGGGTATTCCTTTTTCTGCATACGGACGATTTTGCGCGCGATCACGCGCTGTTCAAATCGCGCGGCGTGCGGTTCGTCGAAGAACCGCGGCACGAGACGTATGGCACGGTGGCGGTGTTCGAGGACCTTTATGGCAATCGCTGGGATTTGATCGAGGCGACGAAATGAGAGGGACAAGCGGGGAGGGCACGTCAACGATGAAGGTCCGCCTTGGTCAATGGTCGCCCTTCACTCGCCGTGTTATCATATTTCTTCGATTTGGCGCGCATCCGCCTGGATGATGGGTAGCGACACAGTGCCAAGCGTTCGCCTTGCAGCGGCGGCAGCTGGGGAGGAAGTATGAAAGCCATGATGAAGCCGGTATTGCCGGCTGTGCTGATCGTGTTGTCCTGCACAAGCGCGCAGGCGGCCCCGGCTTACCTCTCTGCCTTGGGCACCGTCAGCGCCACGACAGTCAGCGTGACGTCCCGCCTCGACGGCGAGCTGATCTCCGTGAATTTCAAAGAAGGGGAAGCGGTTCAAAAGGGGCAGCTGCTGGCGAAGATCGACGGGTCGCTTTATCGACTTCAAGTCCAGGAGGCGCAGAGCCGGCTGGCCTGGGAAAAGAAGCAAATCGAGCAAGGCTTGAGCAATCGCACGGATGTCCTGGAGATCGATCAGGCCGAGCTCGAGTTGGCGCAGCGCCAGTTATCATACGCTGACGTCACGGCACCGATCACAGGCGTTGCGGGATTCCGATTGGTGGATGCGGGCAATTTCGTTCACTCCGGAGAACCGCTGGTCGTGATTGTTCAGCCCCAGCCCATCGCGGTCGTGTTCGGTATGCCCCAAGATGTTTTGCCCGAAATTCTCGAACGCCTTAGGGCTGGCGACAGCCCGACCGTTGTGCTGTGGAATCGCGAGGGCACGAAAAGAATTGCGACCGGCCATCTGGACGCGGTTGATAACCAGATCGACCCGACAACCGGCACAGTGAAACTCAAAGCCACGTTCGAGAACAAGGATGGAGCGTTATTTCCAAACGAGTTCGTGAACGTGCGGCTGTTTTTGAACACTCAATAGGCGGACCCTTCGGCGGTGCGCCACCTCATATCGTGCTTGATGGCTTAATTTCGTACGGCCATTTTTGGCGCGCATGCGACCCGTAACGAATTTCCAGTTACGAGGATTGAGCGGTCATTCGACTTTTGGCTGGAGCACGCCGGGAAGCGACACTCATAGTCACCGGGCGCCGCCACAGTTGTGATAACGTCCGATGGAATTGAATGGGGTGGACGGCGTTGGTGGATTCGGTATCCCTGGAAATGTTGCCAATGAGCCGGTTTCAAGAAGCACAGGCGTTTTACGCCACAGTGGGATATTTTGATGCAATCGCGGACGATTGCTCGGTTTTTGCCGCTCAGCTCGACGGTAGGATTATTGGTGTTGCGCGTCTTGCTCCTGAGAATGGCGTGATGGTGCTGCGCGGCATGATGGTTGCGAAACAGCACCAGCGGAATGGTGTTGGTGCGCGCTTGCTGCAATTCATGGCGCCGCGCATGGCGGGCTCAGATGTCTTCTGTTTGCCGCACGGCTGGCTGGAAGAGTTTTACGGCCAAGTCGGTTTTGTGAAGATTGATCCGTCGGAGGCCCCGGAACATCTCCAGGAACGGCTGACAAAACAAAGACCGAAGTATCCGGAAATGATTATTATGGCGCGACGGAGCGCCAGACCGTCATGCGATATCTAGGTGCGCAAAGCCGGTGCCGCGTTTCACTTTCGCGTGATAAAAAGGGCAAACGATTGAATGTTGCGGATACGATCAATATACGTTGATATCAACATAGCGATTTTCCAAATTGCCGGCGCGCGTTTCACGCACCGTTGGGGACTGCCAAGACTTGCTGCAGACGGAGGATTCGATGACGAAGAGAACTATCTTGGTTCTTGCGTGGTTTGCCGCCGGGCTGACGGTTTTGCCCTGCGCAAAAAGTCAAGCGCAAGCCAAACCGGAGCAGACACCGTATCCGGCCATGGCTCCGCTCAGCTCGTACATGATGCCCGCGAAGGCCGAGATCGCGCTCGCCCGTAGCGCCGCGCCGAAATCCATTTCCGACGAAGCCCAGGTGATGGTGCTGGGACGGAACGGGTATACGGTTGCTGCTCGGGGCGGCAACGGCTTTCTTTGCATCGTGGAACGATCATGGGGCGCGTCCACGGACGATGCGGAGTTCTGGAATCCCAAAATGCGCGCTCCGATTTGTTTCAACGCGCCGGCCGCCAAGAGCTTTGCACCCCTCTATCTTATGAAGACCAAATTGGTGCTGGAGGGGAAATCGAAGACGGCGATCGTCGGGGCGATCGCGGCAGCCTTGGACAAGAACCAACTCCCCGCACTCGAACCGGATGCGATGTGTTACATGATGTCGAAACAGCAGTACCTCAACGACCGCGGAAAGAATTGGCATCCGCATTTGATGTTTTTCGCTCCGGGCGAGGCGGCAAAGAGCTGGGGAGCCGATCTGCCGGGCTCGCCGGTCATGGCGGCGAACGATCCCGAAGAACACGCGACTATCTTCATGATCTGGGTCAGTAAGTGGTCGGACGGCACGCCGTATTTACGGACCGTTCACTAGAGCCCGTTGTCTTCCGATTGACTCAACGTCGCCTGTCATCCCGGCCAAGCAACGCGAAGCGCTGCGCGCGCCGGGACCCACCGGGACAAAGGCGGGATTGGGACTTTTGCCCAACGATCCAAATCCGGTTT
>JAGWVX010000401.1 GCA_018970685.1 Alphaproteobacteria bacterium
GGTGCTCGGCGGCGGCGTGGTCGGCACCAATGCCGCGCGCATGGCGATGGGCCTCGAGGCGCATGTGATGGTGCTCGACGTTTCGCTGCACCGCCTGAACGAGCTCGATCTGCAATTCGGCGCGCGTCTGCATACGCTGTTCTCGACCATCGACGCCATCGAAGAGCAGGTCACCTCCGCCGATCTCGTCGTCGGCGGCGTGCTGCTGCCCGGTGCCGCGGCGCCCAAGCTGATCACCGAGAAGATGGTGAAGCAGATGAAGAAGGGCTCGGTGATCGTCGATGTCGCCATCGATCAGGGCGGCTGCGCGGAAACCAGCCATGCCACGACGCATGCCAATCCCACCTATCGCGTGCACGACGTGGTGCATTACTGCGTCGCCAACATGCCGGGCGCGGTGGCGCGCACCTCGACCTTCGCGCTCAACAACGCGACGCTGCCCTTCACCTTGGCGCTGGCCGATCAGGGTGCGGAGAAGGCGATGAAGGCGAACCCGCATCTGCGCGCCGGCCTCAACGTCTACAAGAACACGCTGACCTACAAGGCGGTGGCCGAAGCGCAAAGGCTGCCGTTCGAAAGCGCGGAGGCGATGCTGGGGGTGTAGGGCAAAGCCAAACACGCAGGTGGCACAGCCCGTCTGGTGCGGGCTATGACACCGAGGTTGCGTGCGCGCCTTTGAACGCCGACCCTAGGCGATCGTCGTGCCGCCGTCGATGACGAGCGCCTGTCCCGTCATCCAGGCCCCGGCGCGCGAGGCCAGGAACACCGCCGCCCCCGCGATGTCGTCCGGCTCGCCCAGACGGCGCAGCGGATTGCCGGACGCCATCTGCTTCTCCACCTCGGGGGTTTCCCACAGCGCGCGCGCGAAGTCGGTCTTCACCAATCCCGGCGCGATGCAATTGGCGCGGACGTTGTCGGGGCCGTATTCCACCGCGATGTTGCGCGCCAACTGGAAGTCCGCCGCCTTCGAGATTCCGTAGGCGCCGATCAGCGGCGTGCCGCGCAGCCCGGCGATCGACGAGACGATGATCACCACGCCGTCCTTGCGCGCGGCCATCTCCGGCAGCACCATCTGGCACAGCCAATGGTTGGAGCGCACATTGGCGCCCATGATCTTGTCGAAGGCTTCGTCGGGAATTTCCATGCCCGGCCCGAAATAGGGATTGATCGCGGCGTTGCACACCAGCACGTCGATCTTGCCGAATTTCGCGTGCGTCGCATCGACCAGCGCCCGCAATTGCGCCTTGTCGTTGATGTTGCAGGGGATGGCCGCGGCCGTTTCGTCCTCGGCGCCGTATTTGCCGTTGATGTCGGCGGCGACCCGCTCGCAGGCGTCGGCCTTGCGGCTCGATACCACGACTCTGGCGCGGTGCTCCGCCATCCGGCGCACGATGGCCTCGCCGATGCCCCTGCTGGAGCCCGTCACCAGCGCAACCTTGCCGCTCAGATCGAACAAATGCATGTTTCTCTCCGTAAGACCGACACCGATCATGGCATGGTTCGGCGACGAGCCAAGGAGTGTACAATGAAAAAACTAATCCTTGCCGCAGCGTCCGCCTTGCTGCTCGCCGCCTGTCAGAACACGATGCCGACTTACAATATGCGGCGTCCGCCGCCGGGCGTACCGGGATCGCAGTCCGCGCCGAGCGCGATGCCGCCCGCATCGTTGCCGCCGCTCACCGGCACCGCCGGACCGATCAAGCCGGGCCGCGTCGATCGGTACATGGACGGCTTCGAGCGTAACCTGCGCGCCCGCCTGCGCGGACAGCCGGCGATCGTGATCCGCCGCGGCGACAACTTGCTGCTGGTGCTGCCCGACAGCATCCTGTTCGCCGGCAAGGCCATCAGTTCCTACGGCGGCTCGGTGCTGCGGACCGTCGCCGGCGTACTGAATTATTACGACAACACGCTGGTTCAGGTGAACGGCTACACCGACACATTGGGCAACGACGTGCAGAACCTGACGATCTCCCACGATCGCGCCAAGCTGGTGATGCAGACGCTGACCGAAGACGGCGTTGCCGCGTCGCGGCTCGAAGCGCACGGCTTCGGCGCCACCGATCTGCGCATCGCCACCGGGCCCGACAAAGCCGAGCCGCGCAACCGCCGCATCCAGCTGCACATCCTGCCGCGGCTGGAATAGGGTGCGCTAAGTCCCGTCCTTCTCGGTTTTCTGTTGCGGAATTTTTTGCACGGCGTTGCGGTATTCCTTGGCTTTGGTCACACGCAGAGCCGGCAATACGGCGTTCCGCACGGTTACAGGATTGTTGGCGCGGAAGCGCGTCAACGGCCCATGTATACACGGCGTCGGACCTCGGCCGGCGCCATGGACCGCCGAACCCCCAGAGCGGTCCGCGCCGGTCGAACAAGGGGCAGGCTTTCGCCGCTAGGCGATCATCCGCACGAGGATCACCAGCGGCGGTGCATTAAGGATTCCGTGTGCAACGATCCCGATCCACGTCGTTTTTCGCCACTGCGCGGCAAGCGCGATCAGCACGGCGATGGGGAAGAGCGTAATCACATCGGAAGGCTGGAATACGCGGAACGCGCACCACAGGACAGCCTGAGCTAGCCAAGCGAAGGAGCCCATGCCTGCGATCGCCATTCGCGGCCAGCAGCGCCGCAATGCCCAAACCACCCAGGACGACGCAGACTTGGTTCGCGAACACCCAAACGAGCGGCAGTGCAAGTCCATACAGATACGGTATGCCGCCATAAATTACGGCCGCCATCATCAGCGAAGGCACAAGAAAAAATGGCAATGACCGAAGGAAACTCAGCGGTTTCATTTGTTCCCCGCGCGCAGCCCTTACGCGCCACCCGCACGATGCAGGTGCACATAACGGACGGTCAATCGTCGGCTCG
>JAGWVX010000026.1 GCA_018970685.1 Alphaproteobacteria bacterium
GAATTCCATGTTAAGCCCGCAGCTGGCAAATGACACACCTCATAAATAGAGCGTTACCCCTTTTATGTGCAATTCTATTTGTCGTTAGCTCGTCAATGTGGTGCGCGCCGTCTTACGGCGCAAGTATTACTGGCGAGCAACCCCAGGTGTTTCAAGATTGCAGCACCCTCTGCCTGGAGATGGTAGTTGTTCATGCCGGAACATTTCAGATGGGACTAGCACGTGAGCAAGCGCGCGCGGAGCGATATTGTCAGTTTTCGTGTCGCAAGATCTCTATAGTTGACATCAATGATGCAGGGGTTTCCATCATGCGAGTACAACAAATCCGGCAGGCCATTCGATGAGTCGGAAACACGCTCTTCAATGCACACCGCTATACCACCCGACGCCGATCTTCATGCTACTGCTGCTCGGCACCCTGTTGAGCTCCGCCGGCCAAGCCCTGGCCTGCGGGAACAACAACAACATTCATTGGCGTGAGATATTCCACGATCAGGGGCCGATCTACGACAGCAATCCGGAGCCTTCCGACAACTCGTCCGTCACTCTGACCTTGCGCGTCTGCCGCCACGATATCACAGGCGCCAACATCGTTTACTACGATCCTTCAACGGAAGCGATCACCAGAGTACCCATGAGCTGGGCGTCGTCCGATCCAACCAGACAGTTCGACGATTGGCAGGGCACGATCATCAACGTGGGCAGATCGAAGCTGCTCTACTGGTTCCAGATCAACGATGGTACGGCCGCGGCGTGGTACAACGCCGCCGGTGTCAGCGCCTCGGAGCCGTCACCCGCAAGTTCGAGCAACTTCTACATCATCCCGGGCTTCAAGACGCCGGACTGGATGAAGGACGGCGTGGGGTACCAGATCTTTCCCGATCGTTTTTATGACGGCGACGCGAGCAACGACATCAAGACCAACCAATACAGCCATGACCGCTGCGATACGGAGCACCACAGCTGGACCAGCGGCTACACCGGCGCTGCGGCGAAGGTCCGCCGCTGCAACAGCGAGGTATTCTTCGGCGGCGATTTGGTCGGTATCCAGGACAAGCTGGGCTATATCAAGCAAATACTCGGCGCCGACATCATCTACCTCAACCCGATTTTCGAGTCGCCAAGCAACCACAAATACGACACCGCAAACTATTACAAGGTCGACCCGGCATTCGGCACCAACACCGATCTGGAGAATCTGATCTCTGCCGTCCACAGCGGCAGCAACGGGCCGAAGGGCTACCTTATCCTGGATGGCGTCTTCAACCACAGCGGGGACACGAACTGCTGGTTCGGCAGATACACCTACTGGAACGACACTTGCGACGTGGTGGGCGCATACCGGTCACAATCGAGCCCGTACTACGGCTACTACACTTTCCAGAGCTGGCCGAACAGCTATTCCACATTCTACGGCGCCACGAGTATTGTGAATACGCGCGGAATACTGGCCCCACCCCTAAATCCGTCCAGTGCGTTGATATCACTATTAAAATACAGAACGAGATGGGATCATGTTTCTCGCGAAACGCGGCCCCACCCAGAAAGCGGACTCCCCGGTACAATCAATGAGATCCGCGCATTTCCGGTGGGGTCACGCTTGGAAGCGATTTTACAACCTTGCGCCATTGCCGATCCCTACCGGCGTTTCAATGGGGAAGATCAAAATCCCGCGTTATTCATTTTCCACTGGAAACATCTTCGTGAATGTCGTTTTCCTGGTTCTTTCTGTATAAGCAGCTTTTCCGGTGACAGGCTCGGGCTCTATGCAGGCTGCGGCAAGGTACTTAAGGCGGAGACGCGATGGCGCACTTTGGCGGGCCGTCGTGGCGGCTTTGCTGTCCTGCTTTACGCTGCAGTCATTCATTACCCAAACGCACATTCATCTTGCAACGAATTGGGCCCAAGGGATCTCGACTGTTCCAGCCGTCAACACGACTCCCAATCAACCTGCTGGCGACCGCGATCCGGCGACGTGCCCCTTCTGCCAGGCGATCGCCTACGCCGGTGCGTTTTTCACGCCCGCTGCGCCTGTGCTGCTCTTGCCCACCCAATGGGTTGAAGCCGCTGCACGGTGGATTTCAGTGGGTATTGTCCATCGCGCCTTCGCGCATAACTGGCATAGCCGGGCGCCGCCACAGCACTGACATCTGCAATTGGGCCCACGGCACTTTCGTGCCGTGCCTCGGCACATGTTCGTGTCGGCTTATACAGCCGCGGTCATTGCCGATCCGGAGATTTCTGATGGACCATACGAAAGCAAACGCATTCTCCAAGGAAGCATCGCCGACCGTTTGCGGGCTGCGCGCGTGGCTTCTCGTCACGGCCGCGGTATCGATCCTCCTGTCAGGCTGTGCGGTGGGGCCGGATTTCAAGAAACCGGCCGCACCTAACGTCGACCGCTACACGTCGGGCCCGTTGCCCGCCGCCGTTTCCGGGGCAAACACGGTCGGAGGACGACCGCAACTTTTGCTTCCGGGCGGCGATATCTCTGCGGAGTGGTGGACGCTGTTCCATTCCAAGCCGCTCAACGAACTGATTGACCGGGCACTCGCGAACAATCCCGACCTCAAGGCGGCACAGGCCGCATTGGCGGCGGCACGCGAGAACGTGCTCGCGCAGCGCGGCGCTTTCTTTCCCAGCATCTCGGCGGGCTTCTCGGCCAGCCGTCAGTCCCAGTCGCAGGAGCTGGCGCCGACACCCAATTTCCCGATCGTGCCGAACGAGTACCAGTTCAATCTGTTCACGCCGGAAGTAACCGTCTCCTATGCGCCGGACGTCTTCGGCCTCAATCGCCGGACGGTCGAATCGCTGGAGGCACAGCAACAAGGCGTCCGCTTTCAGATGATCGCGACCTACACGACGTTGACCTCCAATGTCGTGGTCACCGCGATCCAGAAAGCCTCGGTCGACAGCCAGGTCGAGGCGGTCCGGGAATTGGTCGCCATCAATGCCCATCTCGTGAAAATCCTGCAGTATCAATTCGATAAGGGCTATGCCAGTGGACTCGATCTTGCGGCTCAAAAAGCGCAGCTCGCGCAGACCGAGGCCATGCTGCCGCCGCTCCTGAAGCAGGCGACCCAACTGCATGACCTGCTTGCGGTTCTGACGGGCCGTTTCCCGAGCCAGGCGCCGGACGTCGCGTTCGAACTTTCAAGCATGACGCTACCGGACAAATTGCCCGTGAGCATTCCCTCCGCGCTCGTGGCGCAGCGCCCCGACATCCGCCAAGCGGAAGCGACGCTGCATGCCGCCAGCGCGCAGATCGGTATCGCGGTTGCCAATCGGTTGCCCGACATCCAATTGACGGCAGCTGCCGGCAGTTCTGCCCTCGCCTTCGGCCAGCTGTTCATGCCGGGCACCAATTTTTGGAACGTGGCGGGTGCGGTGACCGAGCCGATCTTCGATGGCAACACGCTGCTGCATCAGGAACGCGCGGCGCGCGATGCATACCGTCAGGCCGCCCAGCAATACCGCTCGACCGTCCTTGCCGCATTCCAGAACGTTGCCGACACCCTGACGGCGCTGGAGCAGGACGGCAAAGCCCTCGAGGCCGAGGCTGCGGCCGCGGACGCCGCCAAAGCGACGCTCGACCTTGCCCAGCGCCAGCTCAAGGACGGTTATGCCGGCTATCCGGCGCTGTTGAATGCCGAGCAATCCTACCAGCAGGCCCGCATCAATCTCGCCCAAGCTGAGGCCAGCCGCTATGCCGATACGGCTGCCCTGTTCCAGGCGCTCGGCGGCGGCTGGTGGCATCGCGAGGACCTCACCGAGGACAGACATGAGCAATAAACTCCGTTGCCGCCGCCCGCTTGACCGCTGCATCCCCGGCATCGCCGTGACAGTGACCGTCGCGCTTCTCACGGCCTGTTCGCCCAAAACCGAAAAGCCGGCCCCGACGTCGCTGGGCGGGGTGACGCTGACCGCTGCGCAGCGCGGTCACGTCCAGGTTTACGCGGTCGAGCCCACGATTTTTCACAAGACGGTGGTGGCCGATGGAGTCGTCGGTTTCGACAACGATCAGGCCACCAGCGTGATCGCACCGTTTTCGGGGCCGGTGACACGGCTGCTCGTGCCGTTGGGCCAGCAGGTCAGGAAAGGGCAGGCGTTGGCCGTGGTGGATTCATCGGACTTCGCGGCGGCGGTAGGCACCTACCGCAAGACGCTCGCGGCGGCCCGCGCCGCACGCCGTCTGGCCGACCTCGACAAGGATCTCCTGGCGCACCAGGGCGTCTCGCGCCGTGAAGAAGAGCAGGCCGAAAGCGACGCGGTGGGCGCCGAGGCCGATCGCGATGCAGCCCTGCAGGCGCTTGTGGCACTCGATGTCGATCCGCAAACCATCAAGAACATCCAGGCGGGCCGGCCGGTGTCGCGCCTCCAAGGCATGATCCGCTCGCCGATCGCCGGCACGCTGGTGGAGAAGCTCATCACGCCGGGCCAGCTTTTGTCGGCGGGTACCACGCCCTGTTTCACGGTAGCCGATCTGTCGCGCGTCTGGGTGATGGCCCAGGTGTTCGGCAGTGACGTTGCCTCGGTGAGCCGTGGCGACACGGCCGAGATCGAGACTGGCATCTCGAAAGATATCGGCGGCACCGTCGACAACGTCTCGGCGGTGGTCAATCCCGACACGCGCTCGGTCGCGGTCCGCATTGTGGCCGACAATCCCGCCGACCTGCTGAAAAAGCAGATGTATGTCCGCGTGCAGATTCGCTCCGCGCAGCGGGACAAGGGGCTGCTGGTACCGAGCTCTGCGGTGCTACGCGACGACGTGAACCTCCCATTCGTCTACCTGCTCGAGTCCGACGGCAGCTTCGCCAGGCGGCAAGTGACCCTCGGCTATCGCGACGGGGACCGCTACGACATCACGTCGGGCCTCAAGTCCGGCGAACGCATCGTTTCGAACGGCGCGCTCTTCCTCCAGTTCATGCAAAATCAATGAGCGAACATCAGCCCCCCGCGCCGCCGCGCGCCGCCTCGATCATGAACCGGATTGTGGCGGCCTCGCTGGGGCAGCGCCTCCTGGTCGTCATCGGCACGTTGACCCTGATTGTCGCGGGCACGCGCTCAGTCGAGCGCCTGCCGGTCGATGCCTATCCCGATCTGTCTCCGCCGATGGTCGAGATCATCACCCAATGGCCGGGACACGCCGCGGAGGAAGTCGAACGGCTGATCACCGTGCCCATCGAGCAGGGCATGAACGGCACGCCGCGCGTAGCGACGATGCGGTCCATTTCGCTCTACGGGCTGTCCGACGTCATCCTCACCTTCCAGGACGGCACCGACAATTATTTCGCCCGTCAACGGGTGACCAACCGGCTGGCAGGGCTCGGGCTACCCGACGGCGTTTCGCCGTCCCTGTCGCCGTTGTCTTCGCCGTCGGGTCTTATCTATCGCTATGTGCTCCAGAGCCCCGATCGGTCACCCACCGAGCTGAAGACCATCGAGGATTGGGTCGTCGAGCCGCAATACAAGTCGGTACCGGGTGTGGCCGACGATTCCGGCTTCGGCGGCGGCACCATGCAGTACCAGGTGCTGCTCGATCCGGCCAAGGTCGCCGGCGTGGGCTTGTCAGTGGCGCAGGTGGAAAGCGCGCTGGCGGCCAACAACGCCAATGCGGGCGGCGGATTCTATACGCAAGGCGGCCAGTTCTACTACGTGCGCGGCGAAGGGCGCGTCAAAACGCTGGAGGATATCGGCAACGTCGTGCTCGCGGTGCACAACGGCACGCCGGTCCTGGTGAAGGATGTCGGACGTGTGACCACGGGGATTGCCCCGCGGCTCGGCGAATTCGGCTACAAGAAGCAGGACGACGCCGTGGAAGGCGTCATATTGATGCGCACCGGTGAAAAGACACAGGAGGTGCTCAAGCGCGTAGAGGCCAAGACCAAGGAGCTCAACGACAGCATTCTGCCCAAGGACGTCAAGATCCATCCTTTCTACGACCGCAGCGATCTGATCGCCCTGACGACGCAGGTCGTGACGGACAACCTGCTGCGCGGAATGTTCCTTGTTGTCGCGGTCCTGATTTTCTTTCTCTACGACATCCGGGCCGGGCTTATCGCCGCAGTCACGATTCCGCTGGCCTTGCTGTTCGCCTTCATCTGCATCGACGCCCAAGGCGCCTCCGCCAATCTATTGTCGATCGGCGCCGTCGATTTCGGCATCCTCGTCGATGGCGCGGTGTTCATGGTGGAGAACATCTTCCGCCAGATCGCACTGCATCGGGAGAGGCCGCTCGACGTCGTCGCCGTGATCAAGGAGGCGGCGGCCGAAGTGGACCGGCCGCTCTTCTACGCCGTGGCGGTGATCGTGGTGGGGTTTTTGCCGATCTACGTGCTGTCCGGTCCCTCGGGGACGCTATTCAAGCCGATGGCCGACACCATGGTCTTCGCGCTCGTAGGTTCGCTGATCATCACCCTGATGCTCTTGCCTGTGCTGTGCTCGTGGTTCATGCGCAGCGGCGTGGTGGACCGGCACAACCGCGTGCTGGACGCCATCCGCACCACGTACGAGAGATGGCTCGACTACTGCCTCGCCCGCCCGTGGCAGACGACCTTCGCATCGGCCGGCGTGCTGGCGCTGTCGCTGCTGCTGGTGCCCAGCATCGGAGCGGAATTCATGCCGCATCTGGACGAGGGCGCTCTGTGGGTGCGGGCCACCATGCCCTATACCATTTCGTTCGACGAGGCCGCCAAGATCGCGCCCAAAATCCGTACAATCCTCAGCTCGTTTTCGCCAGTGACGACCGTGACCTCCGAGCTGGGACGGCCCGACGACGGCACCGACTCCACCGGCTTCTTCAATGTCGAGTTCTACGTGGGACTCAAACCCTACGACCAGTGGACGGGGCCTTATCAGACCAAGCCGGAATTGATCAAGGCCATGGATGCCAAGCTCCGCCAATTCCCCGGCATCGATTTCAACTATACGCAACCCGCCGAGGATGCGGTCGACGAAGCCGAAACCGGACTGAAGAGCGCGCTTGCGGTCAAGATTTTCGGCCCCGATCTGCCGACGTTGCAGCAGAAGGCACGGGCCATCAAACAAATTTTGCGGGACGTTCGCGGTATCCGTGACGTCACCGTGGTGCAAGAGCTGGGGCAACCCAGCCTGACCATCGACATCGATCGCGCCAAGATCGCGCGATACGGCCTGAATATTTCCGACATCGACAGCGTCATCCAGACGGCCATCGGGGGCGACGTCGCCACGCAGGTCGTCCAGGGCGAGAAGCAGTTCGATCTTGTCGTCCGGCTTGAGCGACGCTTCCGGGACAATGCCGAGGCGATCAGGGACATCCCCGTTGTGACGCCGGGCGGGCAGGAGATTCCGCTCAAGGAACTGGCCGATATCCGGGTGACGAACGGTGCGTCCTTCATCTATCGCCAGAACAACTCACGTTATATCGGTGTACAGTTCTCGGTCGCGGGCCGCGATCTGGCGTCGGCGGTGGGCGATGCCATCCAGCAGGTCAAACAGAAAGTGTCGGTGCCGCAAGGATACCGGCTGGACTGGGGTGGCGAATACACGGAATACAAGGCGTCGAGCCGCCAGCTGAGCGTTATCCTGCCGCTCACCCTGGCGCTGATCTTCACGCTGCTGTTCGCGCTTTACGGAAACTTCAAGTTCCCGTCGATTACGCTCATCGGCGTGATCTTGACCGCACCCGTCGGCGGTATCCTTGCATTGTGGATCACGGGTACGCCGTTCTCCGTATCGTCTGGGGTCGGGTTCCTCGCCTTGTTCGGCGTGTCGGTGCTGACGGCGGTCGTCTATATCTCTTACGTCAACGAACTGCGCCGCAGCGGCATGCCGATCGCCCAAGCCGTCCGCCAAGGCGCCATCCTGCGGCTCAGGCCGATCATGATCACAGCGTTGGTCGCCGCACTAGGGCTTCTGCCCGCGGCGCTGGCCACGGGCGTTGGCACCGATTCTCAGCGGCCGTTCGCGCTGGTGATCGTGGGAGGTCTGCTGACGCGGCTGGTGATCAGCATTTTCCTCATGCCCGTCTTCTATGCCTTGGTGGCCCGCGACGGTGACCGGTTGGAGGTCTGATGATGGGTCTTGCGGAACACCTCTTCGCGTAAGCCGGAGGCACCACCGGGCACGTCCAATGGCCATCGAATCCGCGGCCTGATCCCACCCGAAGGTTGCGTGGCCATTTTGTCCGAATTCCGGCCGTCAGGCCGGTATAGCAGATTAATGGCGACTTCGTCGTCTCCGACAATGATGTTCTCCGTGATAGGCGAGCCGAACTTCGGCAGGCTGGCCGTTGATGGCGCGCTCGTGGTCGAAGATGACATCGATCCTCTTTACAGCCTCGAACGTGATCGGCGAGATCACGGCGGGCTTTTTGTTCCGTGCCTTGCCGGCGATATCGGCCAGGACAAAGAACTTCCTCCTTGCGTGCGCCTTATGTCGAGCTCGACATAATGCATTATCCCGAGCAGAGTTTTATCTGGAGGGCTTCTCGGGAGTGCTCGGAATCCCGCGAATTCGATGCTGTCGAACTTGTGATAAAATCCGAGCCGGTGGAGCCGTTCCGGGGGCGAGAGGGGCACGCTGCAGATTCCGCTGCACACGGCGTCGACCGCCGAGGCTTACATCGCGAACCGGGAGTGGCGCCGGGCGCAATTGCCGCGCTGTCCGCTGCATCCTGACGGCGGCTGCTCATTCCACCGCCATGGGAGTTATGCCCGCCTGACGACGCCGGGCGCTCGTGTCGCCCACTGGTACTGTCCTCAAGGCCACATGACATTCAGTTTGCTGCCGGATTTCCTGGCAGCGCGGATGCCAGGATTGCTGGCAACGATCAAAGATGTTGTCACGCTGGCGATTTCGGCCCGCAGCCTGGAATCAGCCGCAGATATGCTACGGGGACCGGATATCGGCTTATGGGGCGCGGTTCGCTGGTTGCGGCGGAGAAAGAACGCGGCACACGCGGCAATTGACATCGTCGCAGCGATCGCGCCGCTGAGCACCTCGGACATTGTGGCAAGGGTTCGGGCGACAGGTGACGTGCCAGGCATTTTGTTACGATTGCGCCGCGCGCTGCCACCCCAGCTTCTCGATCGGATCCCTGCGCCGGTGGGTTTTCGGCGAGGTCCATCGCGACGGTGCGATCCGTATGTTCGCCAACACGGCATGGGACCTGATCCTGGAGGCGGCGATCATTACGGTGATGGGGCACAAACGATTCGAAGTCGATGGCCACCGTGTCCGCTCGCCCTCAGGCAAAGACCATTCCCACCTTCGACGACATACATCGCGTCTGGCGTAGCGATCGATGCGTGAACGAAGCATCAGCCGCTGTCTATATAAGGCGGATAAAGCTGTTTCGAGCCTACTGCATCGAGCATAGGCTGGAAGAACGGAAGGAACTGACCTTCGAACGGGTGACCCGTTTCGTCGTCGAGTACTCCTGCCACCGGAACCTCGACCCGCACGCCCAGGATAATTTCCTCAGCGCGCTGTGATCGCTCGCCCGCGTCTACCACCTGACATACTACCGACGCATCCCGTCCTGGCCGGCACCGGCAGGGCAAGCTGGATAAAGGCGCTCGGCGGAGCGTCCGCCGGCCTTCTCACCCGGATGCCCTGCATCTTGCGCCAGCGGAACAACAGGCTCACCGCAACGCCATGCTTCTTCACTACCCGCGCCACCGGCGAGGTCTTGCTCTCTTCGATGATCGTGTGCTTCTCTGCATCGGACCAGCGTCGCCGCGTGTCCATCTCGTACACTTTGGTCATCTGTCCGGATATAGGGACGGTCATAGCTCGTATCTTTCATGCGCAGACCATCATACTTCGGCGGTTCATTCCACGACACGTCGGGATGTCGCGCAAGCTCAATTGTCTGGCCAATGTGCCAATCTCGCGTAGTTTGTCCACACTAAACCGGCCAGCTTGTAAAGGCAGTTCTTTCCGACGCTCTGTCGGTTTTGCTCACCGCGTCGAGTCGCGCCTCGTGAACGCGCCAAGCAGATACTCGCTATCTTGATGGCACCCGACGTGGTGTCGGGAAAGGGGGTCGTTTCGGAAAGGTCAACCGACAAGGAAGGCCGCCAACTCGCCGCATAAAGTTCATCCGGCGGGTCACTGTTATGTTTCGCGAGCGCCTATCCCTGGCGCTCATCGGATCGGTGTTCTGGTGGATGGCCGAACCCCTGACGGACAAAGTGATTGAACATGCCCTTCAGACGGTGACTGCCGTCATACTGCGGTAGAAGTGGCTCAATTGCGGGCCTGGTCGGGTGGCATATTGAGGCTCGGTTGTGGTATAACTTCCCTATGGCAAAGACGCTCGCAAAACGTCGCTCTTCGACTGCTGGTTTCACGCTTGGACGGGCTGCCTTCGCGCGCATTAGCGCCGTTGAAGGTATTCGGCTCACGCCGGAAATGGAAAACGACCTTCGAGAATTCGACGAGAAGGGATTGTCCGGTTCCGAGCGGCGCAAGGCAATTCTCGAAAAATACGCCAAGGTTCGTTAGCGCGCCATGTACGATGCGATAACAGACCCGTACTGTTATCCCGGCACGACGGTTCTCAAGAATATCCCCGGCATCAAGACCGCAAGGGCGCTTGTCCGGTTTGAAGCCATTGCTACGGCCGCCCGCGCAGAGGAGCCGCTGCCCAGAGGTCGCTTGGGCGCCACTCACTATCGCGCCGTCCACCGCCATCTGTTCCAGGACGTATATGCGTGGGCGGGACGCTATCGGACCGTACGAATCAGCAAGGCTGGGAGCGCTTTCTGCTATCCAGAATACATCGCGCGGGGAATGTCGGCGCTCTTCTTCGGCCTGAAGAAAAAGCGATTTCTTCGACGGCTGTCGAAAGACGAATTCGCGCGCGAAGCAGCAAAATTTCTCTCGACGCTGAACGCGATCCACCCGTTCCGCGAAGGCAATGGCCGCGCTCAGACGGCCTTTCTCGTGCTTCTTGCGGCACATGCCAATCATCCGCTCAATATCGCAAAGTTGAACGCGAAATCTTTCATGGCAGCGATGATCGAGAGCTTTCAAGCGAGCGATGCAGCACTTGCGAAACAAATCGCTCGATTGGTTGATTAGGATTAGCTGGAATTCGAAAATCCAGGGACATACTCGCAAGCGACTGTGCTTTCGAGATAGATAGGTTCTTCTTCCAGTCCCGTTACTGCGGACACGACTTGTATTGCAGACTCCAAAATGCTGGCAAACACCGACACACTGGCAGGCTTCGCTTGATCGCGCGGCCCTTCGGCTACCACGATTGTCCTTCTGTGTTCTCGGCGCGCCAGAATAGGGGAGCAGTTTTGGAAACAGGGCTTTTGACCGGGTGGAGAACCGGGACTCGCAACAAGTATTTTATGCGCGATGCATGATGCCCGCGCCGCCGGCAAACCAGCGTCGCGCGGTCCGTGTTCGTTGCGGAAAGCCATCCGACGGTCATACGTTGGACGCCCCCCGCCAGGGGCCGTCAAAGGCGCGCCATGCCGGATCCACAATCTGGTGGCCGCTTTTGGTGAGGGGCCCGAAAGCTGCTCCAACGTTTCGGGCCCCTGCCGGCATGCGACGGCCGGCGCAGGGTCGTGATTAGAATCGTTCAAGATTTCACACAATTGCTCCCTCTTATCGACCGGAAGAACATCAACTAAGATGCAATCGCAAGCGGCCCGTCAGGTGCGGCCGCGCTGGGGAAGCGTCCGGAGGGGAACATGCACTTTTACTGGTTTGGCGCCGTCCATCACGTGATCGTATTGGCGCTGATGGCGTTCTTCGTGTTGTTTGCGGCAAGCAAAGCGGAAGGGTTCGTCAAGGTGCTCGGTCAAGTGCTTGGCTATCTTCTCTTGATCGCTGCGCTGCTGTGGATTGTCGGGTGTGCGACCGCTCCGATGTTCGGCGGGCATCCCTTCGGCATGACGTTCGTCGAGCGGACCAATGCGCCGATGATGGGTCCCGTTTGGACGAGCCACCCGGCGCCATCACCGGCGGCGACGCCGGGCAAATAAGGTCGCATGACTACCTTTTCGTGTGCGTGAACAAACAGGCGTCACGGATTTTTCTTGTCACGCTGCCGTAGAGCTGCGCACCAAGAACATCGCCGCGGCGGCGCGGTCGTGTCTGCCTTGGGTCGATCTCGGGGTGAAAATCAAACGGCTAGTCCGCGAGCAAGAGTGGAATGCTGCGAACAGCAAGTGATCTCACTGGGCTCTTTCGTCCGATTCCATCCAGCAGCGACGCCGGCGATAGGATGGAATATCGAATGCTCAGCACTGTGTTCGTGCGTCGTATCCCATTGGAAAGGGATGGTTCTGGAGTGAGATGGCCCAGTGGCTCAACGGCGTCGCCTTGCCGTGATCGACGATCCATACCGCGGGCATCGGCTTGTTGTCCGCGGCCGGCTCGCCTTTATAGAGCGGCAATCGGATTGTCACCTGCAGCACGGTTTGTCCCGCTTTGGCGTCGTACTGGGGCCAGGCGACAGAGCGCGTCTCCACGAACGAGCCGTCCTTCAGTATGGTGAAATGGCAGCGGTCGATCCGCGCGAGCACGGTCATTCCCGCCGCCGTCGGAATGCCGTCAAGCGCCTTCGCGACTGGCTTCCAATCGGCGGTGGTGGCTGCGTTCGCGATGGCGGTGGTGAGCAACAAGGCGGCTGCAATTTTGTACATGGCGGTTCCTCCTTGCGGATCGGTATTCCGACTCCGCAGGTTGGGATGATAGCACAGTCCGCCCCCAGGCGGCCGGCGGCGTTTCGGGTTCGACCCGGAGAATGCCTACTGAAGCTGCTGTTCGGGCTCTTTCTGTCGCAACCGCACAGCGTCCGCAGATAGGTTTGCCGTAGCGACGCTCCCGTCGGAGAAGGTCATCAGGTGACAGTCTTGCGCGCGCTCATTTTATTACACCGCCGACGGTTTGGAGCACCTAAGGATCAGACAATGGTGGCCTTTTCCAAAGCCAACCTCGGTATCACGCGGTGATCGGTTCGGCTTCTCTCCGGAACTATCCGGATTGAGGCGCGCCGCACCGGCATGTTAGATTGCTTTTCAATCGCACGTCCGTGCCGGGTCGGTTGGGAGAGCTGTCGGCCGATGGACCACACAGCGGCAGTGAAACAGCAAGCGCGTCAAGAACGCTTCGGCTACGTGTGCCGCCGCTGTTTGCGCTGTTGTCATCACAAGAAAATCCAACTGAACCCCTATGAAGTCGCCCGCCTCGCCCGCAATCGCGGGCAGACAACGACACAGTTCCGCAGCCGGCACACCGTCGAAGGCGCCGGGATGATGCTCAAGCAGACCAAGAGCGGCGCCTGCGAGTTCTTGGGCGCGAAGGGGTGCACGGTCCACCCCGACCGGCCGCTGGTCTGCCGCCTGTATCCACTGGGCCGCCACGTCATGGTAGGCGGGGAGGAGCGCTTCAGCCAGATGCAGCCCCATCCCTTGTCCGAGGGCGAGTTTACGGACACGGGCACCATCGCCGACTTCCTGGAGGAGCAAGAGGCGGAACCTTTCATGCAAGCCGCCGACGCGTATCTGGAGTGGTTCGACGCCGCACTCTCCGTTCTCACGGATGAACTCGATACCTCGCTCCACAGTATCATGACGGCGACGGCAAAGGGCGACGACAGCGTGCTCGATATGGACGCGGCCATCGCTGACCATTGCGCGGCGACCGGAACGGTGGAACCGGCCGATCTCGACGGTCGCACAGCGCTTCATCTTCAGATTCTCTACGACCGCCTATCGCCACACCGAAGGAGGACGACATGAAGGACCATACCGCTCACAAACATCTGTCTGCCAATGCACGTGCGCTGCTCGGAACAGTTTCTGCTCTGGGGATTTCGCTGGGGGTGGTCGTCGAGAGTTCCACCCCCGCCCAAGGCGCGGAACACAAAACGCAGGCGATCTATATGAAATACGAAAGCCGCCAGCATAAGCTGCAGGCGAACCAGATGAAACTGAAGCGGCGCCAGCAGAAGAATGAAACGGTCGGTTGGTCGTGGGCCAGCCATCAGCACAAGACGCAGGCCAATCAGTTGAAGCTGGAGAGCCACCAGCACAAAGTGCAAGGCCACTTCATCAAGATCGAACACGAAGGGCAATGATCCCGTCCATTCGCCTCTACGGCCGTTCTGCACCTGCTGGCTCAACCGGTCAGTGCAATATCTCTTGTAATTTATCGGCTACACTCCCCTGCGTCTAATCGGCGATGCTGATGGACGGGACCTCATAGTGGGCCGCGGTGCCGTCGTGTCGGATAAGGTGCCGCCGTCGTTCCTCCGGAACGGCGGACGCCTCGTAGCGTGGCCCCATGAAATCGCGGATCGACTTGAGCGAGTCCCACAGCGTGACCGTCATAAACTCGACGTCACTCGCGCCGTCCCGCCGCAAGAGATAGCTGTGGCTGAACCCAGGCGCGTCACGAATATCGTGCTGCAGTTCGGTCTTGAGAAGCGCTTCGAATACGTCGGCGTCCTCCGGCTTGGTGTACCCGCGCCACATCCTTGCGATCATGTCGGCCCTTGCCTTCAGGCAATGAATGAACGTGCCATCATCAGTGGTTCCGAACTGCCGGACAAGGCCGAGTTTTGAGGAGAAACGAGGGCGATACGAATGGGAAAAAGCTAGGGATGGTGTATCCTCTCGGTATCCCCAAGGATCGAGCCAGATGCTGCGCTTGATTCAAAGAGCTGTTACCGGTGACCGTCGACTGAATCGCCCCGACGTCGTGCCCATGCGTCGCGTCTTCGTGCGGCTGCAGCGCGCGCTTGCAGAAGAAGTGAACAGTCGCGGCATCGCGCTCGATACGCATATCGTACCAGAGACGCTGGAATTGTCTGCCGATGTCGAGCTTTTGGATCTGGCGTTGATCAATCTGGTGCGCAATGCCACTGAAGCGCTAGGCGGCGAACCTCGAGGGCGCATTACCCTCAATGCCGTGCAAGAGGGG
>JAGWVX010000402.1 GCA_018970685.1 Alphaproteobacteria bacterium
ATATGATCGACACCTGCCGATGGATGCTCGACCTGGGTTGGCCGAAGAAAATCTCGTCGGTCGGCGGCGTTTACGTCGACAAGGACAGCATCGCGACGGTTCCGGATACGCAGACGGCGCAGTTCGAATTCGACAATCTGCTGATGTCGTGGGGAAACCGGGAGTGGGGCACCATACCGGAAGGGCCGGCTGGCGGTTGGGGCGCCAACATCTACGGTGACAAAGGCACGCTGAGGATCGGTTCCGTCAATTACGTGTTCGAACCGGTACCCGGTCAGGGGCAGCGCCTTGCAGGCGATATGTCGGTCGAACTCGCGGAGTTTCCCAATGACAAATTGTTGCCGAGTTCCGACCGTCAACTCACCGCGCTGACCCGCCCGAATATGCGCGACTTCATCGCCGCCATCGAGACCGGCGGCAGGCCGGCGGCGGACATCGAGCAAGGCTATATCTCCACTTCGTGCTGTATTCTGGCCAACATGTCCATGGATCTAAAGAGGGCCATCCGCTGGGATGCGCAGCAACAACGCATCATCGGCGACGACGAAGCGCAAAGACGGTTGGCGCGTTCTTATCGTGCTCCCTGGAAACATCCTGTGGGCTCCGTTTAAAACGCGTAACACGTCATTCCGCGGCACCCTATAGGACAAGGACAGGGCATGAGGTTTTCAACGGCGTTGGTGACGGCCGCAGCCGTGCTTGTAGGCGGCTGCAGCACGACGGGCAGTCAGCTTCAACAATCTGCCGTCGCATCGACTGGTCGTGTCGATCCGGTGCTCATCGACAGGACGCTGAAATCGTTCATCGACAGCGGCGAGCTCGTTGGCGTCTCTGCGCTGATCTACCAACACGGCAAGCAGGCCTATTTCGGCGCCTTCGGCATGGCGGACCGTGAAGCCAAACGTCCCATGACGCGCGACACCATCGTGCGGATCTATTCCATGACAAAGCCGGTCACCGGCGTGGCGCTGATGACGCTGTGGGAGCAGGGCAAGTTCAGGCTCGACGATCCGGTGGCGAAGTACATCCCGGAACTCGCCAATGTCAGAGTTTATGCCGGCACGGACGCCTCCGGGAATATCGTGACCGTGCCCGTCCGGAGGCCGATGACTATCCGCGATCTGACGCGGCACACTTCCGGCCTCACCTATTGCAGTAACGACAACCTGCCGGAGCTTAAGCCGCTTTGCGACAAGGTCGACCCGCGCAACATCAACAACACGCTCGACCAATTCGCGCAGAAACTGGGCATGCTGCCGTTAGAATATCAGCCCGGCACCCAGTGGAAGTACAGCTTTGCGGCCGACGTGCAGGCGCTGCTCGTGCAGCGCCTTGCCGGTGAGCCCTATGAGCAGTACATCCAGGACAAGGTCCTCAAGCCGCTCGGGATGACACATACGCGGATCTATTTGCCCGAAAATGAGCGCAACAAACTCGCGACCGTCTACGAATGGCATCCTGACGACACCTTCACGCCGGCACCGGAACAAGACTCGTTCCGACTCAACACCAGCCACCGGCCGCTGACGCCGGGCGGTTACGGCCTGACCTCGACACTCGACGACTACTCTCGCTTCACGCGGATGCTTCTCAATGGCGGCGAGTTGGACGGCGTGCGCGTCCTGCAGCCGCAGACCGTGCAGATGATGTCGACCAGCCAACTCGATCCGGCGATTACAAACCGCGAATGGCTCGACGCGGACAAGGGGCAGATGGGCTTCGGCATCGATTTCGCCGTACGCGTCGCGCCGCCGAAGACGTCCGATGAAAAGGCGGGTGAGGTGGGCGAATTCTTCTGGGACGGTTTTGCAAACACGTTGTTCTGGGTCGATCCGAAAAACGATCTGACCGCGGTTCTGTTCACGCAATACCAACCCTTCGGGAAGGTGCCGCTCCACAAAGCGTTTCGTGACGCGGTTTATGCCACGGTCGATCCAGACGCGCTTGCGCCCCAATAAGCCAGAGGAAGTGCCATGAGATCTTTGTCCTTGTTGCACGGCCTGATTGCCTTGGCCGCGCTGTGCTGTGTTTCGGCCGCGCAAGCGGAAGACGGTTACGATCTTTGGCTGCGCTATCACCCGGTGGAAAAGCAACGGTTGGGTCCATACCGCGCAGCGGCCGAAATCCTGGTGACGGCCGGAACGTCGCCAACGGCTTTAGCCGCGCGCGACGAGTTGGAGCGCGGCTTGAGCGGTCTGCTGGGCCGTAAGGAACCCATCGGCGAGACCATCCGGCGCGACGGTACCGTATTACTCGGCACGCCGGCCAACTCGCGCACCATCGCCGGGCTGAGGCTGCCGCTCGATAAAGTAGGCGACGAAGGATACGTCATCCGCAGCGTCACGGCGAAAGGTCGTAAAGTCATCGTCATCGCTGCCAACAGCGACATCGGCACTCTCTACGGCGCCTTCCGCTTCTTACGCCATATCCAAACACGTAAGCCGCTCGACAAGCTGGACATCATCTCTGCGCCGAAGGTGAAGTACCGTCTGCTCGATCATTGGGACAATCTCGACCGCACGATCGAGCGCGGCTACGCCGGCTTCTCGATTTTTAACTGGTGGGAACTCCCGGAATATGTGAAGCCGCGCTACGCCGATCTGGCGCGTGCCGACGCCTCCATCGGTATTAACGGCGCAGTTCTCAACAACGTCGCCGCCAGCGCCTTAATCCTGACGCCACGCTATCTGAAGAAGGTGGCCGCGATTGCCGGCGCCTTCCGCCCTTATGGCGTCAGGGTATATCTTTCGGCCCGTTTCAGTGCGCCCATCGAGATCGGCGGCCTCAAGACGGCCGATCCACTTGACCCCGCCGTGCGAGCCTGGTGGAAAG
>JAGWVX010000027.1 GCA_018970685.1 Alphaproteobacteria bacterium
GTTGGGCTGCGGACCGGGGGTTATTCGTCAAATGCTTAGGTGTGTCAATAGACCACTTCCGCGGGAAAGGCCATTTTTTGCCCCCACGACCGTTGCGGCCAAAGGCTAAACCCTGCCGCCCCGGGATGGCAAGCGCGACGGCCGATTGCCTGGGCGCGGCACTCCTCTATAAGCCCCGTCATGTCGAGAAAACCCGCCCCTAAAGACCGCCGCCATTTCTACCCCCGTCCGGATGCTAAAGCCGCCGAAGGCCATTGGCTCTACGGGCTGCATACCGTGCGGGCGGCCTTGGCAAACCCCCGCCGCAAACTCAAACGCGCCATGCTCACTGCTCGTGCCGTCGAGGAAATCGGCAGTAAATTGCTGGGCCGCGTCCGCCATGAAGTCGTAGACGGCGATGCCGTCGCGCGCGTACTGCCGTCGGGTGCCGTTCATCAGGGTGTCGCCCTCTCGTGCGAGCCACTGCCTAAGCTTGATCTGGAAGACGCGCTTGTCTTATCGGAGCGCCGCCGGATCGTGCTGGTGCTGGATCAGATTTCCGACCCTCATAACGCCGGTGCAATCCTGCGGACGGCGGCGGCCTTTGCGGTTTCCGCGGTGGTGGTCCAGGACCGCAACGCGCCGCCAGAGTCCGGCGCGCTGGCCAAAGCCGCGTCCGGCGCCCTCGACATCGTGCCGGTTGTAACAGTCGTCAACATCGCTCGCACGCTGGAGAAACTGGCCGATCTGGGTTTCTGGCGCGTCGCACTGGCCGGCGACGGCGACACATCGCTCAAAGAGGCGGTCGGAGCAGGTGACGTCGCCATCGTGCTTGGCTCCGAGGGATCGGGCATTCGCAAGCTGGTGCGCGAACGTTGCGACGCCTCCGCTTTCGTGCCGATTGACGCCGCGATGGAGAGCCTCAACGTCTCGAATGCCGCGGCAATCGCGCTGTATGAGCTGCGCAGAAGCTAGAACAGCGCCGCGACAATGTTATCGCCGCCATTGTTCTCGATGAACACCAGAACCTTGTAGCCCTCTACGAACTGCAAGTTGCCCGCCTTGTCGTGCATGAGCAGACCGTCGTTGCTCATCGTGGCCGTCCGCCGGTCATAGGCAAAGCGGGGCGCCAAACCTTTGTAATCTTTGCGGATCAGTTGAAATAGCAGCCGCGCGTTGCGCGGATCGAGACGCACGCAGCCGGCGCTGGCACGCTGGCCGAGACGCGAAATGTCGGCACCTGCGGCACCGTGGATTGCCAACCCCGTCTGGTAGCCGTCCTTCTCCCATGTGAAGAACATGGCGTAAGGCATCGGCTGATCCCATTCGTGCGAATGGTAGTGCTTATACATGCGCTCGGGATCGAGTTCATAATAGCCTGGCGGTGTGTTGGTCGTCAGCAGCCGGCCTGTCGGTCCAAGCACCGGCACTTCGCGGCCCGTCGAGACCGGGAAGGTGTACAGCATCTTCAGATCGCCACTCGCCTGCTTCTGGAAAACATACATACGTTGGGACCAAGGACCGCGGTCTGCCTTGCTGACATAAAGGAAGAGATCAAAGTTGTCGTAGAGCTCCTTCGTCAAGCTGAGCTTCATGTGCGCCAGCACGCGCGTCAGCTCCGCCGCACTCGGTGGGTTCACTTCGGGCGCCGGAGTCAAATTTGGCGGTTCGGGGGCTTGCGGCGCCAAATCGAGCGAGAGATGCGGCTCAGGCGGCACGGTGACTTGCTTCTGCGGCTTACCGAGGATCGCGGGGCGCAGAACGGCCGTCGGATTTGCTGCGACGGCCAGAGGCACCGTCTTGGGCTCGTGCTTCGCTACGGCAACCGGCGCGGCCTTCTTTGGAACTGCCGCAGCCGACGGATTCAGCCGAGCCATCCAGGCGAAAAACTGCTTGTCCTTGCGGACCGCCCAGGCGACAGATGGCTGCACCGCCTTTTCGTCCAACGCCGTGGCGGCGGCTTTGGCCACCGGAGCAATGAGCGCGATGGCTCTGTCCGCGCCGGGTAGCTGTGTGCCCGAGTTGAGAGCAATCGCCACACAAAATGCAGACGCACTCGCCAGATAGACGAGGCTCAAAGCCTTTAACGTCGATATGTTTGATTTCGCCCGCATCGCCCCGGTGACTTAGTCCGTGTCGCCCAAAGATAACCAATCGCCGTATCGTTTGTCTCGTTCTGGCGCAGCTTGCAGTTAACAAATGACAGAAAAATGGCGTGATTCGCGATTGATTCATTAATGCCGCGAGCCATTGACACCGCCGGCAACATAATTGTCCTTCAAAAGCTATAGAGGTGGTTTTCCGGCAGCCCTAGCCGCAGGCAGGATTGCACGGCTGGGCTGGTACGCAGGACGATATTGTCGGCCAGCCGTCCCGCTACGCACACCGCCGCCTTCTCCCACGAACGTAACCCGCAATTTGGCGTCAAACTGAGCCGGCGTCGCGCCCAATCGGGTGTCATCTCGACGGCGGCGCCGACCAGCAGCCGCTGCAACGGCTGCAGCGGCGCCGGAAAGACGCGGGCCGTGCGCATGATCTTCAAGAATTCGAAAATGATCGGCGACGGTTCGAGCCGCTCGCGCATGGCGTCGAACAACACCAGCAGTTCGGCTTCCGACGCCGGCGCCTGCGCTGCGCCGTAGAGCCGCGTAGCCAGTAAAGCCTCCGCATAGGCGCGGTTCCTCTCGTCATCGCCGAGCGGCCGGACATAGCGATTATAGGCTTCGGCGAACCCGAAGCTAGCCGTCGCCTGCACCCAGGTCAGCAGCTCCACATCGTTGGCGCGATAGGACTCGCCGGCTGGCGTTTTGCCGCGGACCTTGTCGTGCAGGCGCACCACACCGGCGATCATCTTCTCCGCCACGCTGCGCGCGCCGTAGACCGTGATCATCGCCGCCATGCCGGTGCGTTGCAGACGCTTCACCGGATCGGTTCGAAAGGACGAGTGCTCCCACACGCCGGTGCGCACGCGCGGTTCGGCCAGTTCCAGGATCACCGCCGCGACACCGCCGACGAACAAAGACACCGGATTCTTGAAGATGCGCCAAGACACGGAATCCGGCGGGATCAGTGCCGGTTCGCCGCGCGGCTGCGTGAAGTCCACCTCCGGCGCATTCGGCGGATACAACAGCGCCAGAGCTGCCGCATCGAGGCGGCGCTGCAGCAGCGGCGGCAGCGTAAGAGCCGACATCAATCTTCCCTGCGCTCACATCTCATATGGAGCACACGACGGCGCGGGTCCAGCAGGCTTTCAGCCGAACTTGCCCGACTTCGCCCAGCCGCGCGGCGGCAATCGGCCCGACTGGGCGCGGGCGCCTTTCCATTCCTTCAATTCGGACGGCGTGAAGGTGCGGTTGTTCTCGTCGCGCAGGCCTTCCTTCCAGGTGAAGGTGACGGCGTCGAGCAGCCCACCGTCCTTGTAGCGCTGCAGATAGACGCCCTGCCCGCGCGCCAGATCCGGCACCTCGGACAGCGGGAAGATGATCAGCTTGCGGTTCTCGCCGATCACCGCGACGCTGTCGCCGTCGACGAAACGGCAGACCGTCGCCTCGCCCGGCGTCTTCACGTTCACCACCCGCTTGCCCGCCTTGGTCATGGCGACGGCGTCGTCTTCGTTGGTGAGGAAGCCGTGGCCGGAGGTGGCGGCCAGCAGCAGCTTGCGGCCTTCCTGATGCGCAAACATCGCCACCAGATCGGACTCCGGCGGCAGGTCGATGAAGGTGCGGATTGCTTCGCCGCTGCCGCGCCCGCCGGGCAGTTTCGAACAGTCGAGCGTGAAGAAGCGCCCGTCCGTGGCGAACATCATCAGCTTGTCGGTGGTCTCTGCGTGAATCCAGAAGCGGCCGCGATCGCCCTCGCGGTATTTGATGGCGTCGCTCGGCTCCTGATGGCCCTTGTAGCTGCGCAGCCAACCTTTCTGCGAACAGACAATGGTGATGGGTTCGCGCTGGACCTGCGTCTCGATGGCGACGGCTTCCTCGGCGGCGGCCTGTATCCTGGCCACCAGCTTGGCTTCCGCGATCTGGGTGCGGCGCTTGCCGAGCGCGGTCTTGAGGCCGAACTTGGCATCGATGCCTTTCATCTCGTCGATCAGGTGCGCGGACATCAACTTTTCGGAGCCGAGCAGCTTCTTCAGCTCCTTCTGCTCTTTGGTCAGCCCGTCGTGCTCGGCGCGGATTTCCATCTCCTCCAGCTTGCGCAAAGACCGCAGCCGCATATTGAGGATGGCTTCCGCCTGGTTCTCGGTGAGCTTGAAAACCCTCATCAGGACAGGCTTTGGCTCGTCCTCGGTGCGGATGATCTTGATCACTTTGTCGAGGTTGAGGAAGACCGCAAGATAGCCCTCCAGCACCTCCAGCCGTGCGGCGACCTTTTCCAGCCGGTATTTGGAACGCCGCGTCAGCACCTCACGGCGGTGGTCTATGAAGGCCTGCAGAACCTCCTTCAGGGTCATTACGCGCGGCACGAGGCCCTTGTCGAGCACGTTCATGTTGAGCGGGATGCGCGATTCCAGATCGGTCTGGCGGAAAAGCTGCTCCATCAGCAGCTCCGGCTCAACCACACGACTCTTAGGCGTCAACACGAGGCGGATGTCCTCGGCGGACTCGTCGTGCACGTCGTCCAGCAGCGGTACCTTCTTCTGTTCGATCAGCTCGGCGATGCGCTCGATCAGCTTGGCCTTCTGCACCTGATAGGGAATCTGGTCGACGACGATCTGGTACATGCCGCGCGCGCCGTCTTCCTTGTGCCAGCGGGCGCGGACGCGGAAGGAACCGCGGCCGGTCTTGTAGGCCTCGGCGATGGACTCCGGTTCGTCGACGATGATGCCGCCGGTCGGGAAATCGGGGCCCTTCACATATTTGAGCAGCGTGGCGTCGCGGGTATTGGGATTCTCGATTAGCGCGACGGTCGCCGCGCACAGCTCGCCCAGATTGTGTGGCGGAATAGAGGTCGCCATGCCGACGGCGATGCCGTTCGAACCGTTGGCCAGTAGATTAGGAAAGGAGCCGGGAAGGACGACAGGCTCTTCCTCGACGCCGTCGTAGGTCGCGCGGAAATCGACCGCGTTCTCGTCGAGACCTTCAAGCAGTGCTTGAGCAACTTCCGTTAAGCGGCTTTCCGTGTAACGCATTGCGGCGGCGTTGTCGCCGTCGACATTGCCGAAATTGCCCTGGCCCTCCACCAGCGGATAACGGACGGCGAAGTCCTGCGCCAAGCGCACCAGCGCGTCGTAGACGGCCTGGTCGCCATGCGGGTGGTATTTGCCGATGACGTCGCCGACCACTCGGGCGCATTTCTTGAAACCGGCCGCCGGGTTGAGACCGAGCAGGCGCATGGCGTGCAGCAGGCGCCTGTGGACAGGTTTCAACCCGTCACGCACGTCAGGAAGTGCGCGCTGCGTGATCGTCGAGAGGGCATAGGCGAGGTAGCGCTCGCTGAGCGCATTTGCCAGTGGTTCGGGACGGATGTCGTCTTTGATCGGTGCGGTCGTCATGTGTCCTAGCTTTAGCGCGATTCGCCATCCTCATGTGCTACGAGAGCATCGAGGTGTAACCTCGCGGTCGGCATAGATTTTCCGTGCGGACGCAGTACGCGTTCGAGCAAAAAATGCCCCGTCAGTGCCAAACCATGCACGATATCGGCACCGCTCACTTCGGCATTTTGCGAAGCGAGCAAAAAAGCTGGCAACGCAAACAGTCGTCCTGCGTAGGGTACGCCGGCTTCGGCCGATACAGCCCGGCCCGATCGAGGTGAAACGTAGCACAAGTTATCCACAGAACCGGTTGCGGCGCAGTGCGTCAGATCGAGTCCGAAGCCCAACGCGTCGAGCAACCCCAGCTCCCAACGCACATAGAGTGCTCCCCAATGTGCGACACCGTCTTCAGTCATGGCGTCAAGCAGGATGTTCGTGACTTCAAACAGAGCCTCGTGCACCTCGCGTTCCGGCAACGCGGCGCCAGCGACGGCGGTAAGCGCGTTCAATCCGATCAGCGACGCACGGCCGTCCATCAGCTCACCGGCGCGGGCGTGGTCGAGTTCAGCGGTAAAGCTTCCTAAATGCTCGGAGAGCCGCGCCCACCAGTGAAGACGCACGCCATTGCCCGGTTGCAGGACCGGCGTTGAGCGGCGCGAGGCACCTCCGCGCACCAATCCCAGATGGCGGCCATGCATGTGCGTCAAGGCTTCCAGGATGGCGCCGCTCTCGCCATGGGTACGGACGGAAAGCACGAGCGCGTCGTCGCTCCACTCCACTCCCTACTCCTCCGGAAACTCCAGCCCCATCTCGCGGTAATGCTCGCGCTTGTCGGCCCAATCCTCGCGCACCTTGACGAACAGGAAGAGGTGCACACGGCGGCCGAAAATCTCTTCCAGCTCCTGGCGAGCAAGTTCGCCGATCTTCTTGATCGTCGCCCCACCCTTGCCCAGCATGATCGCCTTCTGACCGTCGCGCTGGACGTAGATGACTTGGTCGATCTTCACCGAGCCGTCCTTGCGCTCTTCCCACTTCTCGGTTTCCACTGTGGTGGCATAGGGCAGCTCGTCATGCAGACGCAGATAAATTTTTTCGCGGGTGATTTCCGCCGCCAGCAGGCGCGACGGAATATCGGCCGCCTGGTCTTCGGGATAAAGCCACGGCCCTTCCGGCATCTTCGAAGCACACCAATCCGTCAGATCGGCCAGCCCGTCGCCCTTTAGCGCGGAAATCATGAACACCTGCTCGAACACGCCCGTGGCGTTCATCTTTTCGGCCAGCGGCAGCAACTCGGCGTGTTTCATGGCGTCGATCTTGTTGAGCGCCAGCGCGGCCTTGCGGTTCGAGGTCTTCAGTCCCTCGACGATCGCATCGGTGTCGCGCGCCGCATGACCCTGGGGATGCTCGGCAAGGTCGGCCGCGTCCATCAGCAGCACGACGGCGTCGGCGTCGCCGGCGCCCGACCAGGCGGCCGCGACCATGGCTTTGTCGAGGCGTCGCCGCGGCTTGAAGATACCCGGTGTGTCCACCAACACGATCTGCGTCTCGCCTTTGATCGCCACACCGCGCACATTCATCCGTGTGGTTTGCACTTTGGGGCTGACGATGGCGACTTTCGAGCCCACCACTGCATTGACCAGCGTCGACTTGCCGGCGTTCGGCGCCCCGATGATGGCGGCAAAGCCGCAGCGCGTGCTCATGGCAGCTTTCCCAACTTCTCCAGCATATGTCTGGCCGCGTCCTGTTCGGCTTCGCGCTTGGAGCCACCCGAACCTGTCTCCGGCGTTTTCCCCGCGACACTCACTTCCACCGAAAAACGCGGCGCATGGTCAGGGCCCTCGCGGCCGATAAGCTTGTAGACCGGCGCGTCATTGCCCCATTTGCTCCCGCCGCGCGATTGCGCCCATTCCTGTAGCACGGTCTTGGGATCGCGCATGTCGGAATTGAGGGAGGCAAAAGCGTCGGTGAAGTACAGGTCCACGAAATGCCGCGCCGCGTCCATACCGCCGTCGAGATAAAGTGCCGCGATCACCGCCTCGCATGCGCCCGACAGGATGGCAACCTTGCGCCGGCCGCCGCTGCCCACTTCGGCCTTCGCTAGGATGAGGTGCGGGGCAATCCCGGCCGCTTCGGCTGCGGCCGCGCAGGTCTCGCGCCGCGCGAGGGCGTTGAATTTGAGCGCCAGCGCACCTTCGGCATCCTTAGGATACAGCGCATGCAGCCGTTCGGCGCAGATCAGTCCGAGCACGCGGTCGCCGAGGAACTCCAGGCGCTCGTTGGAGACCGCGGCGTTCGCGCTGGCATGCGTCAGCGCGCGCTTGAGAAGTCCCTTGTCCTGAAAACTGTGGCCGAGACGGTCTTCGAGCTCAGTTAATGAACGTGAAGAGGCGGTCGTAGCGGATCGCCCACGGCCACGTCCAGAACTGCCACCAGTGCGTTTTGCTGTCATCGATCGAAAAGAATTTGAACTCGGCCTTGCCGACAAGGTTTTCCGCCGGAAGATAGCCGACGATACCCCGGCTGTCGTTCGAATCATCTCGGTTGTCACCCATCATGAAATAATGGCCGGCCGGCACAATGAAGACGGGCGTGGTACGCATCAGGGCGTCGGGGTCGCCGTTGAGCACATAATACGACTTGCCGTTAGGCAGCGTCTCGCGATAGCGCGCGATGTGGTGTTCATAACCGTTTTCATCTTCGACATAATCGCTGACGCGAATCTTGGGCACCGGTTTGTCGTTGATGTAGAGCGTATCATCGATCATTTGTATGCGATCGCCGGGAAGGCCGATCAAGCGCTTGATGAAGACGGTCGAAGGATCGGAAGGAAACGCGAAAACGATGACGTCGCCGCGGTGCGGCTCGCTGGAAAAGATGCGCCCGAAGGACGGCAGAAACCGCCCGAATGGGAACGAGTATTTGCTGTAGCCGTAGGCGAATTTCTCGACGAACAGATAGTCGCCGACCAGTAGGGTGCTCTCCATCGAACCGGAGGGAATATTGTACGGCTGGAAGAAAAAAGTGCGCACAAACAGCGCGATAAGCAGCGCGTAGAAGAGTGTCTTAGCCAGTTCCCACCAGGAGTCCGGCTGGTCTTCCTCGGTCTTCGGATGTGCGCGCATCGTTCCGCCGGTCACAGGCGTCCCTTCGGAGACCTGCTCCTCGGCATCGCCGGCAATGCGCTGTGCATAGATTTGAGCCTTGGCGTACTCCCACCAGGCGTCGTCATGAGCGCTATTCTCATTAACGGACGCCGGCCACTCAGAGGTCGCGGGCGCTATATCCGTTAAAAAACCGGTCACGCCGCCTTGCTTCTCGGATTCGGCGCCGGCTAGGGCCGAAGCGGTCGAAGCCGTTTCACTGTCGGGGGTATTACTCATCGGGGCGGGAGGGAACCGGATGGAGGGTGGCGCGTCAAGGCAAATACGGCCTTAACTATAAACTATGCAACACCCCAGTTTGGTGACGAGGCCGGCACCGCAGATATAATGACAATGGCCTGCGCCAGCGGAAAATCGTCGGTAATTGTCAAGTCGATGACAGCCACATGCCCGGCAGGCGTCATCTCGCGCAGCCGCGCCAAAGCGCCATTGGTCAGCCGCATCGTCGGCTTGCCGCCCGGCAGGTTGACCACGCCCATGTCGCGCCAGAACACACCGCGCCTGAGACCCGTGCCGAGCGCCTTGGAACAAGCCTCTTTGGCGGCAAAACGCTTGGCGTAACTGGCGGCACGGTTGGCCCGCTTGTCCGACTTGACCCGCTCGCTTTCGGTGAAGATGCGGTCGAGGAAGCGGTCGCCGAAGCGCTCGATGCTCCTCTCGACGCGGCGTATGTCGATCAGGTCGGAACCCAAACCAAGAATCATGCCACATCGCCCTGGGGTGGCCCCCATGTGCTTCGACACCTGCTTCGCTCGCACCTTAGCATGGCGCGCCGGACCTCGAAGGGCGCGCCTCGTCCATGAGATCGCGCATGCGGTGAATTGAATCTGCGAGACCGACGAAAATCGCCTCGCCGATCAAGTAATGCCCAATATTGAGTTCGCGGATTTGTGGAATCGCGGCAATGGGTTTGACGTTCTCGTAAGTCAGGCCGTGGCCGGCGTGTATTTCAAGGCCGATGGATGCCCCGTAAGCCGCCGCATTGCGAATTTTTTCCAGCAAGCGTTTTTGCTCGGCGTTTTTTGCTTCGCTGTAGGCCCCCGTATGCAATTCGACCACCGGCGCGCCGAGCGATCGGGAGGCGTCCAGATGCCTCTTATCAGGTTCGATGAACATCGACACGCGAATGCCGGCATCCACCAGCTTCCGCACGATAGGCGCGAGACGATCATGCTGCCCAGCCGCGTCGATGCCGCCTTCGGTCGTGCGTTCCTCGCGCTTCTCGGGGACGATGCAGCAGGCATGCGGAATGTGTTTCAGGGCAATGGCTGCCATCTCGTCAGTCGCCGCCATCTCCAGATTAAGTGGAATGCTCAACTCCATACGAAGACGTTCGATGTCATTGTCTGAGATGTGCCGGCGATCCTCGCGCAGATGGGCGGTGATGCCGTCGGCGCCGGCCGAAGCCGCCAGCAGCGCCGCACGCATGGGATCGGGAAATGCGCCACCGCGGGCGTTCCGGATGGTGGCGACATGATCGATGTTTACACCGAGGCGAAGCTTGCCCATGCCACTCTGCGTCTCACCGCCTAATTCAGGTCGTGGGATAAGATCAACTTCAGCACCATATTATCTGACGCCGGCGTCATACCAAAGCCAATACCGGCTTCGACCGAAACGGGGCCGCCGCCGTAATCGACAACCGCGAAGAGCTGATGCGATTGCTGGCTGCTGGAATAGAAATGCCGCAGCGGCCCGAAATCGTCGTATTCCTCCAGCGCCACCGCCCAACTGTTCGACAGGTGGTAAGCGACGCGTGTAGACGGCGCAAAATCGAGCCGCGAGAAGCCTTCATAGGAATTATCCAGGATCGGATTGAAGATCAGATCGACCTTGCCCAGATGCCAGCCGACGATCGGTCGAATTTCCGAGGTAAACCGCCTGGTGTCCCAATCGGTCGAGTTGTAGCTGAACTCGAAATTGATGCCGTAGAAAAAAGTGCGATCCGCGGCATCCGGCGAAACGAACAGCGCCCGCAGTTTCACGCCGTTGAACTTCACGTCGCCGTTGCTTTCGATGCTGTAGAGCGGCGCATATAGTCCGGCCTCGAACCAATCCGTCACGCCGTAGGCCCATTCAGGAACACCGTTGAGCGTATGATCGGGAATCAGGCCGCCGGCAAAATCGGGGACCTTGCGCCCCGACGGCGTGTAGTTGTTGTGCAACGTCAGATTGAACACGCCCGGCTTGGCGATGACGCCGTCGTAGACCTGTATCTCGTCCGTCTGCGCCTGCGCGGTGAGCGGCCACAAACCTGCTGCGAGGACGAGCACTCCCGACCATATCTTCACGCCAGCCCTCTGCTACCCGGTTTCACCGCCGGTGTCCCGCGCAGATGTAGAGGAAGTTTGTCGGCTTCCCAGGCGGGCACTTTCAACGTCGCGAGCGCCACCAGCTTGACGCCAACCTTCGCCTCGCCGCCAGAACGGTCGATCAAACACGCTGCCGCCACGGGCTTGCCGCCGGCCGCGCGGATCGCCTCCAGGCACTCACGCGAAGAAAGGCCCGTCGTCACGATGTCTTCCACCATCAATACCGGCTGGTTTTTCGCAAGGGTGAACCCGCGGCGCAGCTGAAAAGTGCCGTCTTGGCGTTCGACATACATGGCTGGCAGGCCGAGCTGGCGTCCCATCTCATAGCCGGGCACGATCCCGCCCACCGCCGGCGAGACGACGGCGGTGAATTCGGCCTTCACTTCGTCGCGCACCTTTGCCGCCAGCGCCTTGCACAGCTTGGCGGTGCGCCTAGCGTCCTGGAAGACCAGTGCCTTCTGCAGGAAGGTGTCGGAGTGCAGCCCGCTCGACAGGATAAAATGGCCTTTGAGCAAGGCACCGGCTTTTTCGAATTCAGAGAGTACCTGTTCGGGTGTCATGCTTTCCCTTCCCCTCTCCTGTGTACGCAATCGGAGCAAGGGACCGTTGAATATACTATGCGGAACCGGTCGGGGCCTGTTCAGGTTCTTCCGGCCCACGCACACGATCAACCGATTCGACCGCGGCCGTCACGCGTAGCGCACCCAGAATATTCTGCAAGTGCGCCACGTCCCGTACTTCGATATCGACCTGAAACTCGAAATAGAGCGGATTGCGATTTGTCGTCTTCATGTTGAAGATATTGCCGCCGCTGTTGCCGATGGCGATCATCGCGGCGCCCAGCGAACCTGGCGCGTTTTTCACCCGCACCTGCAGGCGCGCCACCGACGGCCCCATCTCTGCAGCATGGTGGCCCCAGGCGACGTCCAGCCAGTCGTCCATCGTCGACTGCGCCTTTTCCAGCTCCGCGCAATCGATGGTATGGATCACCGCGCCTTGTCCCGGCACCATCAGCCCGACGATGCGATCGCCAGGCAACGGATGGCAGCAGGTTCCGAGCCTATAGGCGATACCTTCCGTGAGGCCACGGATGGAGATTGCCTTGGGCTTGCCCGGCGGCTCGGCAAGCACCGCCTGCTTGCGCCGTTCGGGATCGCGCTTGAGTTCGGGATAGACGGCTTCGAGCACTTCATGCCCGCGCAAGGCGCCGCGGCCGACTTCCGCGAACACATCGTCCGCCTTGGCGAAGCGCAATTTTTTGGCGACGCCGTCCACCGCCTTATTGGTCATTTCGTAGCCTTCGTCTCTGAAGACCTTTTCGAGGATCTTACGGCCGAAGTTGATGTGCTCGCCGCGCTGCGCCTGGCGAAGGAACCGCCGGATTTCGATGCGCGCGCGCCCCGTGACGACGAACTGCTCCCACAGCGGCGACGGCGTCTGCTCCTTGGAGGAGATAATCTCCACCTGGTCACCATTGCGCAGCGGCGTATAGAGGGGGACATGCGTGCCGTTGACCTTGGCGCCGACGGTGCGATGCCCGAGGTCGGTGTGCACCTGATAGGCGAAGTCGATGGGTGTCGCGCCGCGTGGCAAAGGAATCAGGTCGCCTTTCGGAGTGAAGCAGAAGACCTGATCTTGATACAGATTGAGACGGGAGTGCTCGAGGAATTCCTCCGGCGAATTTCCCCGCTCGAGCAATTCCACCATCTGACGCAGCCACCCATAGGCGCGGTTTTCCGAGCCTTCGCCCGGTTGCGCCGCTATGTCCCTGTATCGCCAATGTGCCGCCACGCCGCGTTCGGCGACGTCGTGCATCTCCTGGGTGCGCACCTGGACTTCGACGCGCTGCCTTTCAGGGCCGATGACGGTGGTGTGCAGCGACTGATAACCGTTGGGCTTGGGCGTCGAGATAAAATCCTTGAAACGGGCGGGCACCGCCTGCCAACTGGTGTGCAGGGCGCCGAGAGCGCGGTAGCAGTCATCCTTCGATCCCACGATCACGCGGAACCCGAAGATGTCGGACAGCTGCTCGAAGTTGATCTGCTTGTCCTGCAGTTTGCGCCAGATGGAAAAGGGCCTCTTGGCGCGGCCATAGACCCAGGCTTCGATGCCGTGTTCGGCAAGTTTGCGCTTCAGCTGGTCGGCGATGCGGTCGATGAGCTTGCCGCTCGATGCATCGAGTCTGGCAAGCCTGGTCACGATCGAGTTGCGTGCCTCGGTGTGGAGCTCGGCAAATGCCAGGTCTTCCAGCTCTTCGCGCATGTGCTGCATACCGATACGACCCGCCAGCGGAGCATAGATGTCGAAGGTTTCCTGCGCGATGCGGCGGCGCTTCTCGGGTTCTTCGATGAAAGACAACGTCCGCATGTTGTGGGCGCGGTCGGCGAGCTTCACCAGCAACACGCGGATGTCGTTCGACATGGCGAGCATCAGCTTGCGGAAATTCTCCGCCTGCTTGGTGCGTTCCGAGAAAAGCTCCAGGGCCGACAGCTTGGTGACGCCGTCCACCAGATCGGCAATCTCTTGGCCGAAATTCGCCTTGATGTCGTCGTAGGTGGCGAGCGTGTCCTCGATCGTGTCGTGCAGCAGCGCGGTGGCGATGGTCGCTTCGTCGAGTTTGAGATCGGTCAGGATGGCGGCGACTTCGAGCGGATGGGCAAAATAGGGGTCGCCGGAGGCTCGGAATTGCTTGCCATGTGCCTTCATCGCATAGACATAGGCATGGTTGAGTAGCGCCTCGTTGGCGTCAGGGTCGTAGGCCTTAACGCGGTCCACCAGTTCCGTCTGACGCATGAGCTTGCGCCTACCTCGCGCGCGCGGCGGCGCAAGAGGCACCACGTTCGCCTTTTCGGCGTGTTGCGGCGCGGGCGTTGTCATACGCCCATTATATAGGCATGGACTGACTAAATCGGAAATGCCGTTTACCGGCCGACTACTCTTCGTAGTCGACTTCCGGTTCCGGCTGCGGTTCGGCGCGACGCTGGGCCTCGCTGGTCAACGCACGCAGCAGCTCCTCTTCGGTCACTTGGCGGAACTGCGGATCCTCGCGGCCGTCGTCGGTATCGGGACGGACCTCCTCGGGTTCGTCGACCTCGGCATGTTTCTGCAGCGACTTGATGTGGTCTTCCTTCAGGTCCTCGGGCTTGAGTTCCTTGGCCGCGATCTCGCGCAGGGCTACCACCGGATTCTTGTCGCGATCGCGGTCTACCAGCGTGTCCGCCCCGCCCGAAAGCTGCCGGGCGCGATACGACGCCGCCAGGACCAAATCGAAACGGTTGGGAATTTTGTCGACGCAGTCTTCGACGGTAACGCGGGCCATGGCTAATCCTTGGGGGCTTTCGGAAGGCGGCGGAACCTATAGGAAACGCCCCAGGCGGGCAAGATGTTATTCGGTGGCCGGTTTGGCCATCCGGGCCGCCCTTTCCATCACCAACGGCCTGGTCCGGCGCCATATTTCCCAAGCCTGGGCCGAAACCAGGGCCAGCAAAAACAACAGACCGGCATCTGTATAAAGAGCGATCTGGCCACTATGCGCGGCCAGCTTATCGGGCGCCTCGCCGCCACTGGCCATTGTCCTAAGGATGTAACGGACCCCGAACAGCACGACAAACAAGATGACGCCGATCGGCGAGGTCTTGCTGATGATCTTGTGATTGTCGGGATCGAGCGTGAGTTCTTGGTGACGGGCCAACAGATAACCTGACGCCGTACCCGCAGCCGCGGCAGCGGAGTACAGCGCTAATCCGAACAGGCCCGGCAGCCGTGAGGTCGCAAGCGCCAATGCCATAAACGCGGCGATCAAGGCGGGCCTGATCCACAGCCGTGACGGACTTACCGGTCGTCCTTTCATCGCGCGGCTCGATCGCCACGCGATCACAGCG
>JAGWVX010000028.1 GCA_018970685.1 Alphaproteobacteria bacterium
GTTGGCCTGGCCGGGCAGCTTGATCTCGCCGTGCAGCGGCTTGTCGGAGACGCAGAGCAGCGTGCCGTAAGGCACGCGGAAGCGGTAGCCGTTGGCTGCGATGGTCGCCGACTCCATGTCGATGGCGATGGCGCGCGACTGGTTGAAGCGTGTGGCCTGCTCGGCGAAACGCAGTTCCCAATTGCGGTCGGCGGTCGTCACCACAGTGCCGGTGCGCAGGCGTTCCTTTAGCACCTGCCCCTTGGCGCCGGTGATCTCGCTGACGGCGCGGGCGAGCGCCACCTGCACTTCGGCGATGGGCGGCACGGGGATTTCCGTCGGCAGCATATCGTCGAGGACCTGATCGTCGCGCAAATATGCGTGCGCCAGCACGTAATCGCCCAAGCGCTGATTGGCGCGCAATCCCCCGCAATGACCGACCATCAGCCAGACATGCGGGCGCAGCACAGCGAGATGATCCGTGACCGTCTTGGCGTTCGAGGGACCGACGCCGATGTTGACCAAGGTTATGCCATCATAGCCGCGCTGCACGAGGTGATAGGCCGGCATCTGCGGCAGCTTGGCAAGCGGCGGCTGGGACGGGGGGGTGCCCGGCGCCGTGATGCGGTCACCGGGTTCGACGAAAGCCTGCGCGCGCCCAGCCTCGATCTCATTATGGCAATAGACGATGAACTCGTCGATGTAGCGCTGATAGTTGGTGAACAGCACGAAGTTCTGGAAATAGTCCGGATCGGTGCCGGAGTAATGGCGCAGTCGGTGCAGCGAAAAATCGATGCGCTCCGCAGAGAACAACGACAACGGCGCCGGTCCTGGTCCCAACCATTTGCCGCCATCGACGATGGCATCGTGCGCCGCATCGAGGCGGGGCAAGGGAAAACGCTCCGCCAGCTTGAGACGTTGTTCGGCATTCATCTGCGAGGCCGCGCGTTCCACCGCGAAGGTCAGCGGGATCGGCGTGCGGCTTTTGCCGACATAGACCGAGGCTTTGTAGTTCCGGGCCAGCAGGCTGAGCTGTTCGATCAGATAGGCGCGGAAAAGATGCGGCGCGGTGATCGTGGTGCCGTAGCGGCCGGGATTGGTGACTTTGCCGAAGGCGAGGTTGGTGGCGCGGGTTTCACCGAAGGTCACATCGACGGCGAGATAGGGGTAGACGGGGGCAGGACCCTTTGGCGTGTGTTCGTCATGCGAGAAAGCGTTAAAGGATTTTTCGATCTCCGCGATCGCTGCATTGTAGAGCGCTTCGAGCCGGTCGCAGGCGGCTTCGGGGGTGGCGCAAAGGGTGAGATCGGTCGCGGGAACGTCGCCGTAAACCGTAGGCTGTCTGTCGTCGATGCTCATAAGAACGATGTCCCCACGGGCAGCGGTGAGAGCCCGAGATGCTTAGCAATGGATTGGCCGATGTCTGCGAAAGTCTTGCGAATGCCGACGGGGCCTGGCGCGATGCCCGGCCCGAAAGCGAGGATCGGTACGTATTCACGGGTGTGATCGGTGCCGCTCCAGGTGGGATCGCAGCCGTGATCGGCGGAGAAGACGACGAGATCACCGGGGCGCAGCGCGGCGCGGAGTTCCGAGATGCGAGCGTCGAAGGCTTCCAGCGCAGCGGCATAACCGGCGACGTCGCGGCGGTGGCCGTAGGATTGATCGAAATCGACGAAATTGGCGAAGGTGATCGAACCGTCTGGCGCAGTCTTGGCGCACTCGATCGTCGTATCAAATATCTTGTCGTTGCCGTCTGCCTTCAGACTCCGGGTGATGCCGGAGCCGGCGAAGATATCGGAGATTTTTCCGATGGCGATCACGTCGCTGCCTTGCGCTTTGGCGACGTCGAGCAGCGTCGGCTTATGCGGCGGCGTGGCGTAGTCGTGACGGTTGGCGGTGCGCTTAAATTCGCCGGACCGCTCGCCGACGAAGGGGCGGGCGATGACGCGGCCGACGTTGTAATCGTCGACCAGGCCGCGTGCAATCTCGCAGACTTCGTAAAGGCGTTCGAGGCCGAAATGCGTCTCGTGCGCGGCGATCTGGAAAACGGAATCCGCCGAGGTATAGCAGATCGGTTTACCGGTCCGGATGTGCTCGGTGCCCAGTCGGTCAATGATCTCAGTGCCCGAGGCGTGACAGTTGCCAAGGACGCCGGGAAGTCTTGCGCGTTCGACGAGTGCTTCTGTCAGCGCGGCGGGAAAGGTGGGAACGGTGCGCGGAAAATAGCCCCAGTCCGTCTCAACCGGCAGGCCCATCATCTCCCAATGACCGCTTGGCGTGTCCTTGCCTTTGCTCAGCTCGGCAGCGGCGCCGTAGCGCCCAACGATTTCACCGGAGGGCGGCATGGCGACGGCCGGATCGGCTTCGTGCGCGGCGAGAGCCAAGCCCAACGAAAACAGATTGGGTACGCGCAGCGGGCCGCGCCCGAGTTTGCCGCCGGTGCAGACGTCCGCGATGTGCCCGAAGGTGTTGGCGCCTGCGTCCCCGAAGCAGTTGGCGTCCGGTGCGGAGCCGATGCCGAGGGAATCAAGGACTGCGATAATCGCACGCAAATCAGGCCGTTCCGGATGCTGACGATGCATCCTTTTCTGTTCTCTTGGCATTGTTCCAAGAAAGCGGGGGCTTGTCCATGCAGGCGCGGCGCACTACCACCTAGCGCTATGAACGAAGATCAATCTGGTCTGACCGACCGTGCCGCAGCCGCCATCCGCACACGATTCGGCGATGCTTTTCCGAAAACAGTTATCGTTTTGGGCAGCGGCTGGGGCCGCTTCGCCGAAAGACTGTCAAACGCCGCCAGCATGTCTTACGCCGACATCCCCGGTTTTTCGCGGTCGACGGTGGCAGGACATTCCGGAAACTTGGTTGTCGGAAACATCGTAGGACTGCCGCTGGCGGTCATGCAGGGACGTATCCACGGCTATGAAGGGCATTTGCCGCAAGCGCTAGCGGGGCCGATCCGTACGCTGCGGAAGCTCGGCGCCGAGCGGTTGATCCTCACGAACGCCTCCGGCGGACTAAAGCGGGAGCTGCCGGCTGGCACGCTGGTGATCATTACAGACCACATCAACTTTTGCGGGTTCAATCCGCTGGTTGGGCCAAACGACGAGAGCATCGGTCCGCGCTTTCCCGACATGAGCGAGGCTTACGATCCAGAATTATGCGGACGGCTCGCGGATGCGGCACGAGAAGCCGGTGTGCCGGTAAAGACCGGCGTCTATCTTTTCACACTCGGACCGAATTTCGAGACCCCGGCGGAGGTGCGGATGTTCGCAGCGCTGGGCGCCGACGTGGTCGGTATGTCGACGGTTCCGGAATGTCTTGTTGCCCGGCATTGCGGAATGAAAGTTGCGGCACTGTCTTTGGTGACAAACCTAGCGGCAGGGTTATCCACAACGCCATTGACGCATCAGGAGACCCTCGCAACTGCAACAAATTCGTATGAGCAAGTTGAGGCACTACTCTTGAAATTTCTCAGGAAAAAACAGTTTTAGGCGCATTTGTCGTGTGTAATTGCAACACCGAAAGGTCGTCGTAATAGTGAAACTCATTCCTATTCAGTAAGTTACATGCTGCGTACGCCTTGTTTCGTTTGAGAGTGGCAAAAACAGAACACTCTTGTCACGAGACTTAATTATAACTCCCCTAAGAACTAAACCGTAGCAACAAATGCTGCGGGTGCGAACACTGTTGGTTACCACGTCGACATATGAGGCCAACAGGAGCGAGCGGTGATGTGGTGGGGCAGAGGGGAATTGCATGCCGTCCGTGCGGCGGCAGGGCATCTGCGCGGCGGACGGGCCGCCGCAGTTCTTTCGCCTCGATCGTCTATCCGACAGCAAACGAAACGGCGCTAACCGCTTGTGCGCGCCAAATGAGTAACCGAACAACCTGAAACTTGGGGAAGATGAAAATGAAATTGACGAAGAGGTTATTGGCTGGCGTTTGCCCAGTTGCGATCCTGGCAGCGCCGCTGGTGCTCAGCATCACGCCTGCATTTGCGCAGTCGACCGGTTCGCAAGAGGTCGAAACCGTGGTCGTGACGGGCGAGCGTGTGCATTTCACAGGCGGCTTGGAGTCGTACAACGACGTTGCCAAGCAGCAATCGTCCATCTCGCAGGAATTCATCAAGACGCAAACGGCGGGCCAGACCTTCTTCCAGGATTTGAACTATCTGCCCGGTTTCAACTTCACCAACACCGACGGATACGGCACGTCTGGCGGCAACATCCGCATGCACGGCCAGGACGGCGCCCACATCTCCGTCACAGTGGACGGCATTCCGCTGAACGACACCGGCAACTATGCCATGTACACCAACCAGATGATCGACCCGGAAATCATCGATCGTGTCACCATCAACCAGGGCACAACCGACGTCGACAGCCCGACGGCCGCAGTGACCGGCGGAACGATCGCTCTGCGCACGGTCCGTCCACTTGAGACGTTCGGTCTGTTGGGCGTGGTTGGCGGCGGTTCGGATTCCTTCCAGCGCTATTTCGGCAAGGTCGACACGGGTAATTTCGGACCGTGGAACACCCGCGCTTATCTGACGGGCTCCTTTTCCAGCTATGACAAGTTCAAGGGCCCAGGCCAGGAGACCAAGCGGCAAATCAATGGCGACATCTACCAGGATATGGGGTCGCTTGGCTGGGTGAATCTTGCCTTCCATTTCAACCGGAACCGCAACAACTTCTACACCAACGACGGCTACACCGGCGGCGGTATCCGCGCGTCCGACTGGACGACCGATTACAACGCCACATGCCCTTACACCGCGCCGACAAGCGGCGTGGCCGACAGCACGATGACGGGGTGCTCGAACTGGTACAGGGTCCGTGTCAATCCATCCGATACCGGCAATATTCGCATGTCGTCATTGTGGCATCTGTTGCCGGACCTGACGCTCACGGCGGACGGAAGCTTGCAATATGTGCTGGCCAACGGCGGCGGAACGACCACTCTCTCCGAGAACGATCCGTCTCTGATCGGTGCCACCGTGATCGGAGGCCCAGCCACCACGACCACGCCCTACGGCTGCATTGCCGGCCGCGGCTGCGACCTCAACGGCGACGGCGATCTTTTGGACAAGGTCCAGGTCTATCGGCCAAGCAACACCAATACCCGCCGCTGGGGCTTTAATACCTCGCTTATCTACAACCCGTTCGAGGGCCAAACCTTCCAAGCGGCCTATACACTCGACTATGGTCTGCACCGCCAGACCGGTCAGGCCGCTTTTTTCAGCCCGACGACCGGCCCCTACGACATGTTTGCCGGCTTGAAGGACCCAGCGCACAGAGTTGTTTCCGCCGACGGCGTCGATATCCGCAGCCGCGACCGTTTTTCGAAGGCAATCCTCAATCAGGCGGCATTCGACTATGAAGGCGACTGGTTCGACGGGGTGGCGCACACGTCGTTTGGATTCCGCCTGCCGTTCTTCGAGCGCGACCTCAACCAATACTGCTATACCCAGGTCGGCACTTATTACGTGCTCTGCACGACGCAGCCGTCCAGCCCGGTGGCGGCCAACGGCACCGTGACGTTTGCCGGCAACAAGACCGTTTATGTTCCGCCGGCTTCCAAAGTGGTGCGTTATAACAAGTTCCTGCCGCACCTCGGCGTGTCGTTCAAACCGTTCGGCGAGGACCACCAATTCTATATCAACTATACGCAGGAACTGGCCGCGCCGCGCACCGACTATCTCTATTCTTCGACCGGCTCGATCTATACCGGCAACCCGATCACGTACTACACGGCTTTCGAGAACGTGAAACCGGAAACCTCGACCTCCTATATTGTCGGCTATCGGTTCACCGGCGAAACAGTGAACGCGTCGCTGGCGCTGTGGAATCAGCAAGTCAAGAACCGTCTGGTGTCGAGCTATGACGCGGTGTTGGACGAATATACCGACCGCAACGTGCCGGGCATCAACTATTCCGGCGTGGATTTCGATACGTCTTGGCAGGCGACGGACAGCCTGTGGGTCTACGGCTCCGGCTCCTACACCAGCGCCCGCCTGTTGGCGAATGTGCCGCTCAGCGCGACGACCACGGCCCTCACCGCGGGCAAGCAGCTGTCCGAAGTGCCAAAATGGACCTTCGCGGGCCGTGTGCAATACAAGCTGTTTCCCGGTTTGAACATCGGCGTTGGCGGAAAATATGTAGGCAAGCGCTTCGCGACGGACGACAACAATGTCCGTGTGCCGGATTACTTCACGGCCAATGCGGACGTAAGCTACGACCTGGACGCACTCGGCATGACCGGATCGTCCATCCGCTTTAACGTCGATAACATGTTCGACCGGAAGTATTACGGCAGCATCAGCTCACAGACCTGCTACACCGGCGTTGGAAGCTGCAAAACCAACCCGTATGTGAACCCGAGCGCGCCGCGCACCATGACGGTGACGCTCACGGCGCGTTACTGACCGGAATATTGAGCAGCGTATATTCGCCTACACGCCGGCCGGGAGAAATCCCGGCCGGTTTTTTCACGGTGGCGTTTGCGCCCGTCGTGTGCTTGCCGCAAAATCCAACAAAATAGAACGAAAAGGAATCGGGTCATGGATATTCGGGCGCGTCTGATGTTTTCGGCATCGCTCGCCGTTGTGCTGGGGCTGACGTCGCCCGGCGCGTTTGCCTGGGGCCCCGACGGTCATCGCATGATCGGCGAACTGGCGATCGAGACTCTGCCGCCCGATCTACCCGCGTTCCTGCGCGCGACGGCTGCGGCAAAGGAGGTGGGTTATTTGGCACCAGAAGCAGACCGCGAGCGCGGCGCCGGCGAGACCTTCGATGCCGAGCATAGCCCCGCGCATTTTGTCGACGTGTCGGACGATTTGACCATTCTCGGCGGACCAAAGCTCGACGCGCTGCCTGCAACGCGCGCGGAATACGACACGGCTCTGCGCGCCGTCGGTTCCGACCAGTACAAGGCCGGATACTTGCCTTATTCCATCGTCAGCGGCTTTCAATTGCTGGCGAAGGACCTGGCTTATTGGCGTGTCGATGTGGCGGGCGAGAAGCTTGCTAAAACCAAGACCGAGCGCGTCTGGTACGCGCATGACCGCGCCGAGCGCGAAAAAATCGTGCTTCACGATCTGGGTATTTGGGCACATTTCGTTGGCGACGGCAGCATGCCGATGCACGCCAGCGTGCACTACAACGGCTGGGGCGACTTTCCCAATCCAGAAGGTTTCACGCAGGAGCACGTGCATGTGCCGTTCGAAAACCAGTACGTGCACGATAACGTGACCGAAGCCGAGGTGGCGACAGCGATGCCGTCAGCGCACGATTGCAGCGAAGCGATCATGGCTTGCATCGAGGCCTATCTGGCCGCCACCCAGGCCGAGGTCGTTCCTTTCTACAAGCTCCAGAAATCGGGCGCCTTCGCCAAACCAACGCCAGAGGGCGAGGATTTTGCGGCACGACGGATCGCCGCCGCAGCCGCCGAACTGCGGGACCTGACCGTTGCGGCTTGGCAGGAAAGCGACAAGCAATCCGTGGGGTATCCGCCGGCAAAAGTTTCCGACGTGGAGGCCGGCAAGATCGATCCCTACGCCGAACTGATCTATTGAGGCGTTGACAGAATGGGCGGGCCGGGCAAGGCATTGTCATGCACCGGTTGAGACCGATTCGTAGACACGCGGGACCGCGAATCGATCCGCGCACTCTGCGCGGTATCGAAGTTGCGTTCTGGTTTATTCTCGCATTGGCAATCGGTGTCGGGGGCGAAAGCGCGCTGTCCGGCCTTCCCAACCTTGGCAATCTGTTCCTGCCGAAATTGGCCGCGGAAGCGCGCGATGTGCCGCCGCTGCAATTCGTGACGCTATCCTTGCCAAGCGTGGCGCCGGGGAGTTTTGCGCCTGCGGTTTTGTATCCCGTTGTCGCGCATGCTTTTCCCTCTTGGATGCGCGCGCCGGCGGCAACCGAAAAGCCGGCGGGGCGTCTTCCCGCAATTGCCATCGTCATCGACGATATGGGAAACGACATCGGGTTGGACCGCCGCGCCATGTCTCTGCCGCGTCCCATATCGTTCGCCTTTCTACCTTATCCCGACGAAACACCGATGCTGGCGCGCGAGGGCAAACGTGACGGCCACGAGATCATCGTGCACATGCCGATGCAGGCGGAAGACGGCGAAGAAAATCCCGGACCGAAGGCCCTTAGGCTTGGCATGACACCCGACGAAGTCGTGCAACGTCTCGACTGGGCGTTGTCGCGCGTGCCCGGCAATATCGGCATCAACAACCATATGGGGAGCCGCTTCACCCAGAATCGCGCCGCGCTGGTGCCCGTCGTCGAAGCACTGGCGAGCCGCCACGTGTTCTTTTTCGATTCACGCACCACGGCGAATTCGCAAATTGTGCCGGTGGCGCGCGCCTTCGGAGTGCCGAGCGCATCGCGCGACGTCTTTCTTGATGACGTGCAGACGCCAGAGGCGGTATCGGCGCAACTGGCGGTGCTGCAACGAGACGCCCGCGAGCACGGCATCGCCATCGCCATCGGCCATCCGCATGCCGTAACGCTCGACGTGCTGTCGCGCTGGTGCGCGAATTTGAAAGGCTATCGGTTGGTGCCGGTCAGCGTCGGCATCCGCATGAAGACCGAGCTGGACATGGGCGCCGTCGTGGCGTCGCTGACGACCGGCAAATAGCGGACGGCCTACTGTCCCCGCCGGCCGGCGGCGGCAAAACGCACAGCCTCGTCGGCGGCGCTCATCAGCGCCTTCGCCTTGTTGACGGTCTCCTGATATTCGGACTCCGGCACGCTGTCCGCGACGATACCGCCGCCGGCCTGAACATACATTATGCCGTCCTTCACCAACGCCGTGCGCAGCACGATGCAGGTATCCATCGAACCGTCGGCGCCGAAATAGCCGACTGCGCCGGCATAAACCGCGCCGCGCTTCTCCTTCTCGAACTCGTCGATGATCTGCATGGCACGGATTTTCGGGGCGCCCGACAGCGTGCCGGCAGGAAGCCCCGCCGCCAGCGCGTCCACGGCATCCAATCCGGGACGGATCTTGCCGTCGACATTTGAGACCAGATGCATCACATGGCTGTAGCGCTCGATGAAGAAACTGTCGGTGACGTTTACTTCGCCCGTCTGTGCGATGCGGCCGACGTCATTGCGGCCGAGATCGATCAACATCAGATGCTCGGCGCGCTCCTTGGGATCGGCCGCCAATTCCTCCGCGAGCCGCTTGTCCTCATCGAGCGTAGCGCCGCGCGGGCGGGTGCCGGCGATGGGCCGAATGGTCACCACGCCGTTTCGCAATCGCACCAAGATTTCCGGGCTCGAGCCGACGATGGCAAAGCCCGGGAAAGCGAGGTGATAGAGGAACGGTGAGGGATTCAGGCGGCGCAGAGCGCGATAGAGCGATAACGGAGGAAGGGTGAAGGGCCGGCGAAACCGCTGACTTGGCACGACCTGGAAAATGTCGCCGGCCAGGATGTACTCCTTGGCGCGTTCCACCATCGCCAGATATTCATCGTGTGTCATGTTGGAGTCGATTTGCGCCGTCGCCGGAAGGCTGACCGGTGCCGTGGGCGCGGCGGGGGCGGGACGCTCCAAATCGGAAACGGCGTCGTTCAGCCGCTCGCAAGCGCGGGCGTAGGCAGCGCGGGCGTCCAGTCCTTTTTCGGGCCACACTGGCGTGACGATGAGGATTTCGTCGCGCACCGTATCGAAGATGGCGGTAATGGTCGGACGGATGAGGGTCGCGTCGGGTAAGCCCAGTGTATCAGGCGGCGTGTTCGGCAAATTCTCAATCAGCCGCACCATGTCGTAACCGAGATAGCCGAAGACACCGACCGCCATCGGCGGAAGATCGTCCGGCAGCTTCATCCGTGTTTCGGCGATCAACGCACGCAGGGACTGCAGCGGTTTATCGGTCTGCGCGTCCGGCGCGAAGGCGTCCGGCGCACTGCGAGCCGCTCGGTTGATTTCCGCCTTGCCGTTCCGGCAGCGCCAGACCAAGTCCGGCTTCATGCCGATGATGGAATAGCGGCCGCGTGTTTCGCCGCCTTGCACGCTTTCGAAAAGGAATGCGTTGTCGCGTCCCTCGGCCAGCTTCAGGAAAGCAGAGACCGGAGTTTCGAGGTCGGCGACAAGGTGCGCGAAAAGTGCTTGCGGCTCGCCGCTGTCGTATCCACGCGCGAACGCCGCGAAATCGGGAAGGATTGCCATCGGTCGATCACGAGCCTTCGCCGCCGACCACGCTGTTGAGCAGCTTGGTATTGATCGTTACCCCCTGCTTGTCGCGCACCGCATCGGCGAGGGATTCCGTGATATCAGAGGCGACGCCCCGCGAAATCATACGGACGCCTTGCATGTAGTCCGGATTGTTCACCGGCGGCAACGGGTGGCTGACGCCCGTCACACGCGCCACGATATAGCCGCCACCGCTGCCATCCGGGCCGTAAACCGCGGCGCCTGGTTTGACGCTGAACAGATCAGCGACCAATTGGGGCGAGAAGGTCTTGTCATGGACACGGCGGTCGAGTGCGGGACTCGCCTGCACTTTGGCGCCGATCTCCTTGGCGACACCGTCCAGCGAGTTGTCCTTGTTCGCTTGCTCGGCCAGCTCGGCCGCCTTCTTTTGCACTAGTATCGTCCGCTGTTCTGCCGTCCAATCGGCGAGCGCTTGGGCGCGCACCTGATCGAGCGGTTTCAGTTTTGGCGGCTCATGGCCGTTGACCACCAGGACGTAGTAATTGCCGGACTTTGTTTGGAAGGGATCGCCTTCGTCGCCTTCCTCAGCCTTGAACACCGCCGCGCGGAAATCCGAATCGTCGGGACCCACTTTGCGGCCGTCCGGCGCCAGGCCTTTGGCATCCATGGCAACAATATGGCCCGTCTGCATACCCACCTTCTTGGCCGCGGCTGTAAGGCTCATGCCGCTGCTGTTGGCGTCCGTATAGGCGTTAGCGATATCGCCCAGCTTGGCATTTTCAAGCTGTTGCATCAGCGCCGTCGTGATTTCAGGACGGGCCTGGTCCAGCGTGGTGAGCTTCGCCGGTGTGATCTTCGAGACCCGCACCAGCACCCAGCCGAAGGTCAACTTGACCGGCTGGGTAACACCGCCCTCGGGTAAATCAAAAACCGCCTTGGCTTCGTCGGGATCGAGATCGGCGGCCACGCGATCACCCAGTTCGACATCGCTGGTCTTGAGGCCGCGCTCAGTCGCAATCTCGGCAAAGCTCGTCCCTTTGTCGATCTTGGCGCGGGCCGCCTTGGCGGAGGCTTCATCCGGGAAGATGATCTGCTCAAGGTCGCGTTTTTCCGGAATGTCGAACTTTTCTTTATTACTCTCGTAGGCCGACTTGATTTGGTCTTCCGTGACCTTGACCTCATTCGCGACATCAGCGGGGCCGATCTGCGCATAGGTCACATCGCGGTATTCCGGTGTAGAGAAGCGATCGGGATGGGCCGTTACATACGCGGATAGAACGGCGTCCGACGGCGTAGCGATGGGGGGGAGAGACTTGTCGTCCACGGTCACGTAATTCACGGCGCGCAACTCGGTGGAGTAAGCAAACAGCGCCATCGCGTAACCCGGAGGCACCAAAAATCCGCCTTCGGCGGCGTGGGCCAACTGTTGGCGGGCAGTGTCTTGTCGGATCGCTGCAATGAAGGATTGTTCAGAGTAGCCAAGATTCTCGATCTTCTGCAGGAAGACGGTGTGATCGAAGGTGCCGCTAACGCCGGCAAAGGCCGAGATACCGCGGATTTGGTCGGTCACCATGGCGTCACTGGCCGTCAGTCCAAGCTTCTTGCCGACATTGTCCAGCGCCGTTTGCGCGATGACCTGCTGCAGCAGCGACGGCCCAAGGTTCATCCGGCGCGCTTGATCCGGCGTGATGTCCTTACCCGTCTCCTGGCTCTGATTGCGGAGGAAATTGTTATATTCGCGCTGGAACTCGCTCATTTCGATGGGGACGCCCCCCACCTTTGCGACCGCCGTGCTGGTGCCGCCGGTAAAGATGTCGCCGATGCCCCAAGCCACGAAACTAAGCGTCAGCGCCCCAAGAAAGATATTGGCGATCCACGATTTGGAGTATTTGCGAAGTTCCTGGAGCATGATCTATCCGAAAAAGGTGGCGGCGAAAGGCGCGTAGCGGCGCGCGGCGGCGAATGATAGGGAGGGGGACCTAGAACGGCAAGGAGAGGGGCATGTTGATCGCGGGCAACTGGAAAATGAACGGCTTATCGCCCGCTTTGGGCGAAGTCGAGGCCTTGGTTCGAGAACTCAAGGCCCGTCCGGTCGCAGCAAACGTTCTGGTCTGTCCACCGGCGACGCTGGTGTCGCGGGTTGCGGCCGCCGCGAGCGGGATTATCGCGGTTGGCGGGCAGGACTGCCATCCGCAACCGTCTGGCGCGTTCACCGGCGACATTTCGGCCGAAATGGTGCGTGACGCGGGTGGAAGTTGGGTCATCGTCGGCCACTCCGAGCGCCGCCAATATCACGGCGAGACCAATACGCTGGTGGCGGCCAAGGCCAGTGCCGGCTGGAGAGCCGGCTTAGGCGTCATCGTCTGCATCGGCGAGACGGAAGCCGAGCGCCTAGCCGGCCAGGAAGAAGAGGTTGTCGACCGGCAACTTGCAGCCAGCATCCCGGACGCTGCCGGGGCCTCCCCAACGGCGGTGGCTTATGAGCCTGTCTGGGCCATTGGCACAGGCCGGACGCCGACGACCGAAGATATCGCCCGGATGCATGCCCATTTGCGAAGCCAGCTGACGAAGCGGTTCGGTAGCGGCGCGCGCATGATTCCTATTCTCTACGGTGGTTCTGTGAACCCACGAAATGCAAAGGAAATTCTGGCCGTGCCAGAGGTTGGCGGCGCCCTAGTGGGGGGCGCAAGCTTAAAGGCTGCCGATTTCCTTGCAATTATACACGCTGCGCCAGTGGGTTCTTAACCACCTCAGACCACGTTTCTTTAACTCCGACCGTGGCATTTCTTACCGTAAAGAAAATAGACCTTGGTGGGTTTGCCGTGGCGATATCATCGCTGTCTTTCGAGACGGCCGAGACGCTTGTGTACGATCCCGTACCCGCGAACCGCACGGCGACGCGGTCGGTGCTCTATACGCTTGGTTTCCGCCGCATCGATTCCGTCGCCACGGTGAGCGACTTCACCGATGCGATCCGCCGCCGGCCGCCGGATCTCGCTCTGTGCGAAGTGCAAGGCGCCGACGGAGAATTGTGCGACATGATTCAGTCGCTGCGCCAAGGCGCAGCCGGCTATAATCCATTCATCGTCATCATCGTGACTGCTTGGGAAAAGACCAATGCGCTGGTCAGCCGGGTGCTGAATTCAGGCGCCGACGACCTGATCCTTCGTCCTTTCTCGACGACGCAGCTTGGCATTCGTATCGAAGCGCATATCGAACGGCGCAAGGGCTTTGTCATCACCCATGACTATGTCGGCCCAGACCGCCGCCGCGATCCGGATAGACCAAGCCAGGCAGAACTCTTCGATCCGCCCAATTCGCTCAAGATGAAAGCGAAAGAGAGGCTGACCGGCGACGAGGCGACCGCTAAGCTTGATGCAGAACTGGCGCAGGCGCGCGAAATGCTGAACAGCGAGAAGATGCGCCGCGACGCGTTCCAAATATGCATTCTATGGCGGCTGCTGCAGGACCATAAGCCGGAATCGGCGAGCTACGGCCAAGAGTTGGCCAAGCTCGCGAGACTGACACGCGCCGTAGCCAAGCGCTGCGGCGACAGCGAGTACGCGGCGGCAGAGGAGTGGTGTGGCTCGGTGCTGGCCGCCGTTGAAGGGCTGGAGCTTGGCGTCGACCGCAACGCCTCGATGCATATGCTCGGGCACGCCGCGCTGAACCTCAACCAGATATTCCAGCCCGAAAAGTCGACCACCGATCATCTAGGCAAGATCGACGCCACCGTGGCGATCATTCGAGCTCGCAACCAGCAACAACAAAAGCGTCAACTGGCCGCGCCACCGCTCGCCGATGGCGACCTGCAAGTGGCGAGCGGTGAATAGGCCTTCACGGTCCTGCCATAAGTCGCTGTAAATCCACCGTATTCACAGGTTGAAGGGCGCCGGGTCCGTCACACCTTCCCATCACAGCGCCAATCGTCTATTGAACCGCCCCGGAAAGGTGCGCCTATGCAAGCTCTGTTGCTGGTCATTGAACTTTTGATCGCCATCGCGCTCGTCATCGTTGTGCTGATGCAGCGTTCGGAGGGCGGCGCGCTCGGCATTGGCGGCGGCGGATCGGGACTGGGCGGGCTCTTCAGTCCGCGCGGCGCGGCGGACACACTGACCCGGACGACGGCCATTCTGGCGATATTGTTTTTCGGTGTCTGCCTGGGCCTGAACCTGCTCGTGGCTCATTCCAAGCCCGGTCGGTCGATGCTTGATTCGCCGACGGCGCCCGCGGCGACGCTGACGCCGACGCAGAAGCCGGCCGCGCCAGCGCCTGCGCCGCAAGGTCCGTCGGTTCCGACCCCGCACTAAATGCATAAGTTTCAGCAGGTTGTGCTGCGTTTCTGAGATTAAATCTCAAGCTTCCGCAAAACGACATATTTGCGCTTGAGTGTGTGCATTTCTTTCGACATGGTGGCCTTCCATGGCGCGGTTGATCTTCATCACCGGCGGCGTGGTCTCTTCCTTGGGGAAAGGTCTTGCCTCCGCGGCTCTCGGAGCTCTTTTGCAGGCGCGTGGCTATAAAGTCCGGCTGCGCAAGTTGGACCCCTATCTCAACGTGGATCCGGGGACCATGTCGCCTTTCCAGCACGGCGAGGTCTATGTGA
>JAGWVX010000403.1 GCA_018970685.1 Alphaproteobacteria bacterium
CGGATGCCCATGGCTGTCGAGATCGAGAACAAGTTTTCGCTCGGGAAGCGCGGCCACCTTGAAGGTAGTGGTGCCGTCTGGTCCATGCACCACCGCTTTTACGCCATAAGCCATCATCCGCTCAATGAAGTTGAGCGGCTTGCGATGGCCGTCGACGTTATACCACCGCCAATAAGCGTCGACCGGTGAGTTCCAGTCGACATGGCCGTTCGAATCGAAGTGTGCCGCATACACCACGGTGTTGGAGTTGACGGAGCGCTCGATGTAAAAAAGTATGTTCGGGTCGTCCGGCACGGGGTATTCGGGCCGCACTCGGAAGATATGGTCCAACTCAGTAACTTGACTTGTCAGCGCGCGCGCGTTGGCTTCGATATTTGCGGTCAACAGCATGCTGGCCGCCGTCGTCATGCAAATAATCAGGCTGCGCATAGTGGCCGCCTGTATCGGGCCACGCTTCGTTCGAATGCGCACATCCGGGACACCTCGTAGGTGATCATACGCTCTCATAAGACACGACACATCGCTCATTGCTTGCAGCCGGTTCGATGCTTTTGCGATGAACGGCTTGCGCGTACACGGCAAAGAGTTCTTCAAAGTGACTCTCGATGCTACCTATTCGCCGCCGTGCCGCGTCAAGCGCGTTATTCGAAAGAGTGGCCTGATTGCGCCCAAGCAAATCGAGGATCGCCTTGGCGGCGGAGTTCGAATCGCCCGGCGCATAGATTCCAGCATATTCTGAGGCGGCCAAGTCGCCAGCGCCCCCCGCATTCGGCACGATCACGGGGATGCCGCAACACAGGGCCTCAGCGACGACGAAACCATAGGTCTCGGCGGTAGAACAATGAAGTAGTGCATCGGCGCTTGCGATCATGCGGGCAAGTTTTGCGCGATCATTCAGCCAACCCGCGACGTGAATGTGCGAGGATCGCGCCGCTTTGGCCTTCACCCGAGCATGAATAAGGCCGTCGCCGACGATATAGAGCCCCACCGGCCTGGTTTTTTGAGCTTGACTTACGGCGTCGATTGCAGTGCCGACACGCTTTTCCGGATGGTGTCGTCCGATATTGATAAGCAGCGCCGCGTCGGGGGCAAGCCCGCACTCTTCAAGCATTGCCGAACGCAAAGCTTCGTCGCGAAGGTCAGCACGGAACGAAGCCCTATCTACGCCAAACGGAACGACATGCAGGTTACGCAACCCGTAGTTCGCGAAACGCGTGGCAAGCCAGGGCCCGGCGACCACACAGCCATCGAAGGAAGTGCTCAAGCGGCGCAGATACGACCAGTACCAACCGAAGAGCCGATCTATCGTCGAAGGCGCCATCATGCCGGCCAGCAGCGTCTGTGGGTATACGGCGACCGGATCGGCGTGCATGAACAGCATTTTTACGGCAGAGCCTTGCCATCGCGCGGCAATCCACCCGCCGCGCCAGGGCGACGAACCCTCGACCACGTCCGGCGCTTCCTCATCAAGAACTCGCCAAACATCTTCGGCGCGCCAGAACATGTGATAATTGCGGTCGAAGGGCAGTTGTGGTGTTTCAAGCCACACGAGCTTGCCGCCCTCTCGGGCCTCTACCCGGTCCTCTTTGCCGGGGGCGATCACGGTCAGGGAGTGACGATGCTTTGCCGCAGCCTTGAACTTTTGATCGACATAGTTGCGTACACCGCCACCTGTCGGGGAATAAAATTCTGAGATATCGACGATCTTCAAGCCAGTGGTTCCGCGAGCAGGGATTTGTAATAACCGTGGACGCGCGCCATCGTTTCGTCCCAGGAAAACTCAAGGCTGCGCGCGTGTGCGGACGCCCCCATTTGCCGCCGCAATTCCGCATCGCGCGCCAGCGTCACCAAATGGCCCGCAAAGTCCTGGGCACATCCCGGCCTGGCGAGGTAGCCGGTATGCCCATGTGCAACCAGAGAGCGACTGCCGGTTGCATCGGCGCATACGCATGGCAGTCCGGACGCCATTGCTTCCAGCGTCACATTGCCGAAGGTCTCCGTTTCGCTGGGAAACACAAAGATGTCGGATGACGCATATGCCTCGGCGAGTTCGTCTCCTTCTAGGAACCCTGTAAAGACCGCATGCGGCAATTGGCGCTCCAGGGCGGCGCGCTCCGGGCCGTCGCCGACGATCACGCTCCGATAGGCGATGTGGCGCTCCTCTAGCAACCGCAGTGCGGCAACCAGCGTGCCGAGCTGTTTCTCGCGTACGAGGCGCGAGACGAAGACGACAGCGAGCTCGTTCTCGCCGATACCGTGCTTTGCGCGCCACAAACTCGACCTCTTGCCTGGACTAAAGCGTGAGGTGTCTACACCCCGCGGCCACAGGCGGAAATTATTCCTGAATCCGTCCGCCAGTAGCGCGTCGATCATGGATTGGCTTGGAACGTAGACCTCACGACAAACGCTGTAGGAACGGCGCAGATAATACCTGACAACGCCAGTCAGACTTGCGACATACCAATAGTGTTTAAGATAGGTTTCAAAGCGCGTGTGATACGACGCCACGACTGGAATATTTAAGCTCTGCGCAACCCGCAATGCGCTGTAGCCCAGAACATCGGGTGCCAAGGCGACGTGAATGATGTCAGGCTGGAATGCACGCAATTTCTCCACCGCCTGATGCGGCAAGCCGAATGCCAGGCGATATTCCGGCCGTGCAGGCAAGGGCACGGACGGCACAGGCACGACCGTGCCGTGATGTGCGAAGGCGGGAGCCTTTCCAACAGGCGCAAAAATGAGCACTTCGACGCCCTGTCGCTCCAGATAAGCGACCAATCGGTTCAACGTTAACGCGACGCCG
>JAGWVX010000404.1 GCA_018970685.1 Alphaproteobacteria bacterium
GGCAACGACGATCTTATCGTCGTATATGACGGTGCAGGCATTTATTCCGGCCCGCGTGCCTGGTGGATGCTGCGGGCCATGGGGCATCGCAATATTTTCGTTTTGGATGGTGGTTTACCGGCATGGCGCCGAGAAAGCCGGCCCGTTGACGGTAGGGCAGTCGTTTCGCAGGCGAGAACCTTCACGCCGAAACCGGACAAGACGATCTTGCGAGATTTTGCGCAGATGATGGAGAACGTCACGACGCATGCGGCGCAGGTTATCGACGCGCGCGGACGTCCACGCTTCACCGCTCAGGAACCGGAGCCGCGCCCGGGTGTGCGCGGCGGACATATACCCGGAAGCCTCAATATTCCGTACACGCAACTTACCGGACCGGACGGCAGGCTGAAATCTGCGCAGGAGCTCCGCGCCCTGTTTTCCGAAAACCGCGTCGATTTGTCCGCACCGATCATCGCCAGCTGCGGCTCCGGCATAACGGCTGCCACAGTTATGCTGGCGCTTGAAGTCGCGGGCGCGAAGCATGTGGCTCTTTATGATGGTTCGTGGTCGGAATGGGGCACTCGTGCCGACGCGCCGGTGGAGACGGATTGACCGCAATGACGGGATTCGGACAGCGCAGAAACATTCCGATGACGGTGACCTTTCTGGAGATGAAGGCCAAGCCACAGGTCCTTCCGCCGACGGCACCCAAAGGGAAGATCGCGATTCTCAAGGCCGAGAAACCGACGGTCCATTTCTACCGTTACCTCTATGAGACGATTGGTCACGACTATTATTGGGTTGATCGGATCAAGACGGACGACGCCTCTCTGGCTGCGATCATCTGTCATCCACAGGTTGAACTTTACGTGCTGCATGTAAACGGCTGCCCCGCTGGCATGGCGGAGCTCGACTTTCGCAATACCCGCACGGGATTGATCGCCTATTTCGGATTAATGCCGGAATTCATCGGTAAACGACTCGGATATTTCTTCCTTTATCACGCAGTTGCGAACGCCTGGGCAAAGCCGATCACGACTCTCCTCGTCAACACTTGCACGTTGGATCACCCGCGCGCCCTCGCCCTTTACCAACGCATCGGTTTCAAGGCCTATTCCCGCGAAGACCGAAGCGTCGAGTTGCCTTAACACGACTTTCCAAGCAACACTGCGCTAAGAAAACGCGCGGGGAAAACGTATGGCAGCTGGGACAGCGATCGGTGATACAAAAGAGCGGACCCTATTCGGTCACCCCATCGGGCTAAGCTACCTCTTTACCACCGAAATGTGGGAGCGTTTTTCGTACTACGGGATGCGCGCCATCCTGATCTACACGCTGACCAACTATCTCTTGCTGCAGCCTACCGCCGAAACCGTTATCGGCTATCACGCCCTGAAGCATTTCTTCGAACTCATTTACAACGGCGGGCAACCGCTGGCGCCGCAACCGCTTTCGTCCATCATTTACGGCAACTATACCTCGTTCGTTTATCTCACGCCGATCATCGGCGGCTTCATCGCCGATCGCTGGCTAGGACAGCGGCACAGCGTCGTTGTTGGCGCGATCATCATGTCCGTCGGCGAATTCACGCTGATGGCGCCCCAGCTTTTCTTCCTCGGACTGCTGCTTCTGATCGTCGGCAACGGCTTCTTCAAGCCGAACATCTCTACGCAGGTTGGCAATCTCTATAAGCCTGGCGACAGTCGCATCGATCGCGCGTTCTCGATCTTTTATGTCGGTATAAACCTCGGTGCCTTCTTCTCGCCGCTGATATGCGGCTCCCTGGGAGAAGCCTACGGTTACCATTGGGGCTACTTCGCCGCGGGTGCGGGCATGGTGATCGGAACGATCTCCTATCTAGTCGCGCTGCGAACCTTGCCGCATGACCGTGCCGCCCGCATCAAGACGAAGACGGAAGAGAAAAAGCCGATGACCGTCGACGACTGGAAGGCGACGATTGCCCTCTTCCTGTTGTTCATCCCCGGCAGTCTGTTCTGGGCGGCTTATGAGCAGCAAGGCAACACCATCGCCATCTTTGCCCAAGACCTTACCGACCGCCGCCTGATTCCAGGGCTCATCGACTGGCAAATTCCGTATACGTGGTTCCAGTCTTTCAATCCTGGATTCATCATGCTTTTCACTCCGCTGGTGATCGGCATTTGGGCCTGGCAGGCGAAGCGCAAGAAGGAACCCAGCGTCCTGACCAAGATGGCGCTCGGCAACTTCATGCTGGGAGCCTCTTATCTGGTGATGATCGCGGCCGTACACTTTGCTGGCCCGCACGGCCAGGTAAGCTGGCTTTGGCTGCTGCTGTTCTTCGCCGTCCTCACCATGGGTGAACTCTATTTCTCGCCGATCGGACTTGCGCTGACTGCCCGCGTCGCGCCACCTCAGATCATGTCGATGATGATGGGGGTGTGGCTCATGACCAGCTTCACCGGCAACCAGCTACAGGGCTATATCGGCTCTTATTTCAGCCGCATGTCCAACGAGCATTTTTTCCTGCTCTGCGCCGCAGTCAGCGCCGTGCCCGGCGTAGTGTTCTGGCTGTTCAACTTTCCGCTCAGGAATATCTTGGAGTCCAGGACCAACAGCGTTCAGCCTCTGGCTGAGCCGTAGGACTGCCTCGCACGTGTGGGGCGGATAGCCGCTTTGCACAGCGAGCGCTTGTTATTTTTGAAATCGCAATCGATAAGGCGTCGGAGGCTTAACTCGGGCAAAAACGTGACCAAAGACAGCGACAAGCCAGAAACCATTGCAATTTCAGCCGGCCGAATGAGCGAAGCGCACTTCGGCACGGTCAACACGCCGGTGTACCG
>JAGWVX010000405.1 GCA_018970685.1 Alphaproteobacteria bacterium
TCGCCGCCGCGAAGCAGCGCCAACGCCCGCTAACAGCAAGGACGAGTGGAATTATCACACCGAATTGGGGCTTGTAGGCAACGAGGCCGAACAGGATGCCGGCGATGACTGGGCGCCGGTCGAGCAGCCCCAGCGCGCCGGCGAACAGCGCAGTGGTGAGGAATCCGTTTTGCCCATGTCCGAGATTCACGAACACCGCCGGAAACGCCAAGGCCAGCAGCAGCCATAGTGGATCGCGCGGGCGCGGCAACAACAGCGACACGGCAGCGAGGTAAAGGGCAAGCGTCGCCGCCTGCCATAGAATCAACGCGGGCAGATAAGAAAGCTGCGACAGCGCTGCGGCGATGGCGAGGAAGAACGGCGGATAATGCCAGCCGTAGAACGGTGTCGCGTGGCCGAACACCGCTTGCTCGCGTGCGTAATGCCTTGCCGGATCATAGGCCGCCGCTGCCGCTCCCTCGTCGGCCATCAAGCCCGCAGTGTAAACGTCGGAGAAATCGGTGCCCAGCGGGCGCCCTTTGTAGTCATTCAGCCCGTGCGCCGTCGCGGCCATGTAAAGGATCGCCGCCGCAAAGCCGACAACGAAAGCAGCCGCCCATAGCCGGATGCGCGGGCGGGTCAGGAACTCGCCATCGCGGAGGAGTGCAAGGAGGTGGCTCACGGCCCGGCTTTCATGCGGCGTCAGCTGCGCATGATGGGCCGGCCGGGTTTAAGGAATGCTCAATCCAGGCCTAGGTCGCACGCTAAGGCGCATCCTAATTCCCGCCATCTTCACCGACGCCGCCATCCAGCGACATGCCGGTGACGTCAAGATCGCGTGCCTCACGGGCGCTGGTCTGTTCACCGCCGACGCAGACAGATGCGCGATAGCTGAAGAACATATCGCCCGTACCCCAGCGGCGCAGATTGGTGCGCTCCGTACAGTCGGGTACTGGCACTTTGGGGACACATTTCAGCATGCCGTCCTTGTAGTGGCGCAGGGCCTCGTTCTCGGCGCACTCCAGAACTTGGCCGCTGGAATAGGTTCCCACCATACCCTGGTCGCTCTGTACGACGTCGCCAATGATAACTTTCAGATGGGCGCCGGGGATGCAGCGCATCACCTCGCCTTCATAGGAGGAATCGAGCCAGGTCTCGCCCGTCATGTGCGAAGCCGGGAATTCATTGCCGTCGGGCGAGATGCAGACCGCGTGGATCGACTTCACCACATTGGCTTCCTGCATATGACACACCTGCGCGGTATGGATGCCGGAGATATCGCTGCTGTGATTGTTGACGGTGACATATTCATAATAACCGCCGCCATAAACGGTGACGTTGCTGCTGGCGCTCGCATTAGCGCTGGCGCTCGCCATCGCCTGAGCGAAGGCCGCGGCTTCTGCTGAACCGCTGCCGCCTTTGTTGATCACGATCGATTTGTTGATATTGATATTCTTGTTGATGTTGATGTTTTTCGAGGCATCGATGTTCTTGGTGATGTTGATGTCTTTGTTGATCGTGACCGGCTTATAGATATTGATGCTCTTGTTGATCGTCACCGGCTTGTAGACGTTGATGTTTTTGTTAATCGTCACCGGCTTATAGACGTTGACGTTGTTGGTGTACGTCATCGGTTTGTAGACGTTGATGTTTTTGTTGATTGTCACCGGCTTGTTGATCACCACGCCGCCGCCGTTATTGCAGCCGGGCATCGAGCCATGATAACCGCCGCCGGAGGTATTGCCCCAGGCCAAAGCCGCGTCAAAGGGAGTGGTCGCCAGTGCGACGCTCGTCAGCGCTGCGACAATGACGGAAAATGGCCTCGGCGACATGCTATAGCTCCTTCGCTCCGGTCGTTTTCGACCGTCCAGCCGGAGTACGCCGGGGACAAGCCTAAATGACCGCACGCCTCGCTTCACGAAATATGCCAGCCGGCGCCTTGCGAATGCCGTTTTCATTGGTTCGAATTGGCACAGTTCCGCGCTTGGGCGGAGCAGGGGAAACGGCATGATCCCGATCTCGGACGACAATCCGACGCGCCTGACGCCGGTCGTCAATTGGGCGCTCATTCTGGCCTGCGTCGCGGTTTATGTCTGGGAAGCGCAACTCGGCTCGGGCGTCGGCGCCGTTTACGCCCGCTACGGCTTCACGCCCAAATGGTTGATGTCGCCGCCGCTTTCGCCCGCTGATGAGACCGGATGGTCCGCGCTCACCAACATCTTTACTTCGATGTTCCTGCACGGCGGCATCCTGCATCTCGGCGGAAACATGCTTTATCTCTGGATTTTCGGAAACAACATCGAGGATGCGATGGGGCATTCCCGCTACACGCTGTTCTATTTCCTGAGCGGCATCGCGGCGGCGCTAACCATGGCGTTTATGGATCCTTCCTCGACCACGCCGATGATCGGTGCGTCGGGCGCTATTTCGGGCGTGCTCGGCGCCTATATGCTGCTTTACCCCCGGGCGTTGGTCACCGTGATCGTTCCATTAGGCATCATTTTCTATCCGTTCCGTATCCGCGCGGTGTGGGTGGTGGGTATCTGGTTCGCCATGCAGCTTTTCAGCGCGGCGCTTAGTAATCCCGACAGTCCTGGCGTTGCCTGGTGGGCACATGTCGGCGGTTTTGCGGCCGGTTTGTTGTTAACACCCTTCCTCAAATCCTCGCACATTCCCTTTTTTGGACCGCGCCGCCTGCGCGGTCCCTGGGGTTGAGTGGCACGGGTTTCGCTGACCTGGCCCACCAAGAGGGCGACACCGTTTCGATCTGGATCAAGACGGAACAGCCGCCCGGTGGAGCAATGGGATAGGC
>JAGWVX010000406.1 GCA_018970685.1 Alphaproteobacteria bacterium
GTCTGCCTCGGTCAGGCCGGCGGCGATCTTCAGTAATGTCGACTTCCCCGAGCCGTTGCGCCCGACGATGCACAACCGCGCACCCTCGTCCACGAACAGCTCGGCGCCGTCCAGCAAAGGGGTGGTGCCGATGGCGAGGCGGATGTCTTGAAGGGTAAGCAGCGGCGGGGCCATGACGATCCTTGTCTTCCCGCGGCGTCAATACATGCTCCGGCCGGGCACTGGCGACATATTTTTTGTCGGCCGCGGCGTTTCCTCTCGGCAATGTCGCCAACGTCCTCCGCGCCAAGCACGACGGCGCCCCGCGTGGGCGTCGCGCCGATGATCGACTGAATGGCAGGAATTGTCGCCTTTGCGACCCGCAACGAACGTCAAGTGTAGCCCGCAAGACAGACCTTGACGTGCAAGTGCGTATCCTGCCGGTCTGCCGAAGCGGTCGCCTCCCTCACTTCCCGATGTACTTCGCCAGAAATTTCTCGGTTTCGGTCAGCATTTGAATGCGCGCGTCGGCAGTCTCCAGATAATGGTCTGTGCCCTCGAAGCGGAGGAACGTCGCGTTCTTTCCCGCCCTGGTCAGCGCGTCGTACATCTCCTCGCTCTGGTCGATACGCACCGTCCAATCGTCTGCGCCGTGCATCAGCAGGATGGGGCATTTGTCCTGGTCGGCATGCAGGGCAGGCGAGGTTGCCTTTAGCCTGGGCAGGTCGGCATCCGTATTGCCGATGCGCGAAATCCAGAATGACATGGCCTTGGAATAGGCGCGGTGCTCGTTTTCCGTCGTCGCCAGGATCTTCGGCAAATCGGAGACGCCGGCATAGCTAACCGCGCAGGCGTAAAGATCGGGCGTGAATATGGCGCCCGCCAGCGCCGCATAGCCGCCATAGCTGCCGCCGACGATGCAGATGCGTTTGGGATCGGCAATGCCGTCGGCGATCAGTTTCTTGACGCCGTCGGTGATGTCGTCCTGCATCTTCAGGCCCCATTGATGCAGGCCCGCATCGGTGAATTTCATGCCATAGCCTTTGGAGCCGCGATAGTTGGGCTGCAGCACCGCGTAGCCGCGATTGGCGAGGAACTGCGCCAACCAATCGAAGCGCAGCGAGTCCCGCGCGTCGGGTCCGCCGTGCGGCAGGATCACGGTCGGAAGGTTCTTCGGCGTCTTGCCCGGCGGCAGCGTCAGATAGGCCGGAATCTCCAGTCCGTCGCGCGCCTTGTAGGGATACGGTTTCTCTTCGCCGAGATCGGAGGGCTGAAGCTTCGGATAAGTGTCGCCGAATTTGCTTGCCCTGTGTGTCACGCGGTCGAGAAGGTAATACGCGGTCGGATGTTGCGGTCCCGATGCCGCCACCACGACCTTGTTTCGGGCGATGTCCCACGAGACCGCCTGCGCGTTCAAGCCGGGAAAGGCCGCATCGATTCCTCTTTGCAGCGCCTCCATGCCCGGGTCGAAATAGCGGGTCTGTTCGGTATCGGCCGTGTACGACGCGCCGATGATGCGCCGGGTCCAATCGTCCGCTTGGAGTTCGCTGACGTCGTAGGTCGGATCGAAGAACAGCGGCTTGGTTTTCGCGGTTGCGATGTTCACTTCGACCAACCCGTTGACGCCGGTCGTTTTGTCCACCGCGAAGCGCACCAATTCGGTTCCGTCGCCGATCAGGCCGGCGACGTCGGCGCCCTTGTCGGCGCTTGCGTCATAGGCTGCGATCTCGCGCCAATTGCCGTTGTCGTTCAGCTGCAGATGGTCGATCAACGGCTGCTGCGTCTGGTCCACCCGTGCCACGACATGGCCGTGGCCGTCCATGATCCAATCTCTGGTGTATTTGTCGCCGGCCATCATCTGTTCGGCGTTGCCGGTCGTCACGTCCACTTTATAGAGGGTATTGATGAACTGCGTCGCCAGCAGCACGCCGCCGCCGCCGATTTCGTTTTCCGACTGGCCCGCCCACAACGGCATGATCACCTGATCCGGGTCGCTCAGATCGTAATCCGCAACCGCTGCCGAAGAATTGTTGCGGTCGATCCAGGCCGAATTCTTGAGCAGAAGGACCGGATTTTGCGCTTTGGTGTCGACGGAGAAAGTCCTCACGAACGGCATCGCCTTTGCGCCGAAATCGTAGCTTGCGGCGTCGTAGATGTTGGCCAGCAGCCGGTCGTTGCTCGCCCAGTGGATGCCGACGATGATATGCGTATCGTCCGTGAGGATCGCCGGCATCGTGCCTCTGGGCGCGCCGAGATCGTAGATCACGACGGCGGGCCGCCCCTTGTAGCTCTGCAGCGCCGCCAGATGCGTGCCGTCCGGCGACAGGCGCGGCTGGGATATCATCGGCAGCGAACCGAAAGCTTCCACGGGCGGATGAGGGACCGTGCCGTCGGCCGTTGCGCAAAATGAAAAGCTCCAGGCGCACACGACGGCTAATACGCTGCGGTACAACACGCTTTTCATAGGTCCCCCCGCGCAAGACGGCCTTGACCGGCCATCGCCATTTTTCAACTCTAAGACGATACATCATATAATTGGCGCGGCCGAAGATCGCCATCGCGCAGATTGATGCGGAAGCAACCCGTCATTGGTGCCGGTGGCCCGCCATGCGGCCAAAGGCTCGCGTCCCGTCGCCGCCAACTTGATTTGCACTCGCAATAGTATGCGGCAATTTGTCATTGCGTCCGGTGGTTGAAACCAGGGTTTGCCATTCCCACGTCTGTATTGAGTGTTTGATGGAGATGGCGATGACACGGGGCCGATGGCAAGGCCCGATCTGAACG
>JAGWVX010000029.1 GCA_018970685.1 Alphaproteobacteria bacterium
TGGGCCTCGTCGCCACATTCGCCTTCGGCACCGGTATCTGGATCGCCTTCCTCGTCTCAACCCATTTCAGCCGAACTGTCGTTCTCGAACAGGGCGGCACCGGTTTCGAGAAAATCCAGAGCGCCTTCGCGGCGGCGCGCCTGTTGGGCGCATCGATCGATACCGCCTATGCCCTACAGGCCGTATTGATCCTCAGCGTAACCGTTGGTCTTGCCGTCTTGTGGCGGTCGCCAGCCAACACGGCATACAAAGGCGCGGCATTGTGCCTCGGCGCGCTGCTGGCGACCCCATATTGTCTCGATTACGACATGATGCTGCTAGCGCCCGCCATCGCGCTCCTCGTCACCGACAGAGGTCCGCAGGGCTTTCTTCCTTACGAAAAAACAATGCTAGCCGCGCTATGGTTTGTCCCCATCGTCACTCGCGGCGTGGCCGGCGCCACGCATGTTCCGCTGGGCTTGATCGTGATGGCGCTGTCATTCGCGCTTGTCCTGCGGCGTAGCCGGGCAACCCTTTCGGCCGCTGCCTAAATCTTGACCCGACGACGCCGTGGCGAACCGCTTGCGCGAGGAAAGTCGGCTGCTATTGTGCGCCTGCCCCAGGCATCGTCGCGTTTTCCTGCTTCCAGCAAGGGATTTCCATGAACATTCACGAATATCAGGCCAAAGAGATTCTGCGTTCGTTCGGCGCCCCAGTGCCGCGCGGCAAGCCGGCTTTCAGCGTCGAAGAAGCCGTTGCAGCGGCAAACGAATTGGGCGGACCTGTGTGGGTGGTCAAGGCGCAAATCCACGCCGGTGGACGCGGCAAGGGCGGCGGCGTGAAAGTGGTGAAATCTATCGCAGATGTTGAAAAAGAAGCCAAGCGCATGCTCGGCATGACGCTGGTCACGCATCAGACCGGCCCGCACGGACGCGTCGTCAAGCGCATCTACATCGAAGACGGCTCGGCGATCGCGCGCGAGCTGTATCTTTCTGCTTTGGTCGACCGGGCTACCAGTCGCATCGCCTTCATTGCCTCCACCGAAGGCGGCATGGACATCGAGGAAGTGGCGCATAAGACGCCCGACAAGATCCAGACCTTCCAGGTCGATCCGGCCTCGGGCTATTCGAGCTTCACGGGCAACCGAATCGCCACCGCACTGGGGCTGAAGGGCGACGAGATCAAGCAATGCGGCGCGCTGGTGAAGAGCCTCTACGAAGCTTTCGTCGCCAAGGACATGAGCCTGCTCGAGATCAACCCGCTGGTGGTGACCAAGGACGGCAAGGTCATCTGCCTGGATGCCAAGATCAATTTCGACGACAATTCACTGTATCGCCACAAGGACGTGCAGGCGCTGCGCGATCTCTCCGAGGAAGACCCCACGGAAGTGGAAGCCTCGAAGTACGAGTTGTCCTACATCAAGCTCGACGGCTCAATCGGCTGCATGGTCAACGGCGCCGGTCTGGCCATGGCGACGATGGACATCATCAAGCTCTATGGCGGCGAACCGGCGAACTTCCTCGACGTCGGCGGCGGCGCCAGCAAGGAGAAGGTCACGGCGGCGTTCAAGATCATCCTGTCGGACAAAAACGTGAGGGGCATCCTTGTCAACATCTTCGGTGGAATCATGAAGTGCGACATCATCGCGGACGGCATCGTCGCCGCCGCGCGGGAAGTGCATCTCGACAAACCGCTGGTGGTACGCCTCGAAGGCACCAACGTCGAGAAAGGTAAGGAAATCCTGACCAAGTCCGGCCTGCCCATCGTTTCCGGCAACGACCTCGCCGACGGGGCGCAGAAGATCGTCAAAGCGGTGAAGGAAGCAGCATAAATGTCCATTCTCGTCGACAAGAACACCAAGGTCATCTGCCAGGGCTTCACCGGCAACCAGGGCACTTTCCATTCCGAACAGGCGATCGCCTACGGCACCAAGATGGTGGGCGGCACTTCGCCCGGCAAGGGCGGATCGACACATCTGGGCTTGCCGGTGTTCGACACCGTGCGCCAAGCCAAGGAGACAACAGGCTGCAACGCCACCGTGATCTATGTGCCGCCGCCGTTCGCGGCCGACGCCATTCTCGAAGCCATCGACGCCGAGATACCGCTGATCGTCTGTATCACCGAGGGTATCCCCGTGATGGACATGATCAAGGTAAAGCGCGTGCTGACCGGTTCGAAATCGCGCCTTGTCGGCCCCAACTGCCCCGGCGTCATCACGCCGGACGAGTGCAAGATCGGCATCATGCCCGGCCACATCCACCGCCGAGGCATGGTGGGCATCGTCTCGCGCTCCGGCACGCTGACTTATGAAGCCGTGGCGCAGACCACAGCCGTGGGTCTCGGCCAGTCGTCTTGCATCGGTATCGGCGGCGATCCGGTGAAGGGCACCGAGCACATCGACGTGCTGGAGATGTTCCTGAAAGACCCCGAGACCGAAAGCATCGTCATGATCGGCGAGATCGGCGGCACGGCGGAAGAAGACGCGGCCGATTTCATCAAGCATTCCAAGGTAAAAAAGCCGATGGTCGGATTCATTGCCGGCGTCACCGCGCCTCCGGGCCGCCGCATGGGCCATGCCGGCGCCATCATCTCCGGCGGCAAGGGCGACGCAGCGTCGAAGATCGAAGCCATGCGCTCGGCCGGCATCCGCGTCTCGCCTAATCCGGCGGCGCTGGGTACCACGCTGGTGGATTTGTTGAAGGGAAATTAATCCGTCATCGCGGCGCGGACGGTTTCTATCATCTTGCCTTCAGGAATGCGGGCAAGCTGCGGGAATGTTTTGCCCGCCGCCAGCATCTTGCCGACGGCGAACCAGCCTGCGCAGTAAAGTTCGCGGTCCATGCCGGTCGTACCCCTTCCGAAGGTGAATTTGGTCGCCACGTCCGGTCCTGATTTGTCGAGATAGGGCAGGATGCCCTTCATCACTGCCGGCTCGTGCGACGCGCAGCGTGTAAGCCAGCCCGGTTCGTCGTTCAGCTCGGTGTAGGCGGTGTTGGGCAGGCTAGGCACCAGCGCCTTGTTGGCATGCATCGCCAAACCTTCGAGGAAAATCGTTTCGCCAATCGGCGCACCGAAACTGTTCTTCACGCCCGCCAGCTGGAAATGCACAGAATGCGACAGTTCATGAGCAAGCTGCACATTCAGCGCCGGGTTCTCGACAGGCATCACAACCGTCGCAGGCTGTCCGCTCATAGGCGGGACCGTGTATTCATTGCCGTCGAATTGGCCGACGAAGAACACCACACGACTGTGAATCGGCATGCCGGCCGTCGCATACAGCACGTTGACGCCGGCGAAGAGCCTGCGCGCCGCCGCTTCGGCATTCTTCTCGAGTGTGGGAAGTCGCGGGATCAGTGCAGCATAGCGGGACCAAGCCGTATCGAGCTGCTTGCGGGCCAACGCTTCCCCTTCCGGCGTCGGCGGCACGGCTGCGATGCCGTATTCTTTTTTCCACAACGCCCAGCGCGCGGCTTCATCGAGATTTTTGGCGTCGGCATAGAATTTCTCGAACTTCGTCACCCGGCTGGCGATGTCGAGCATATGTGCGCCAGATGACGCGACCGCCCCAGCAGTGATGCTCAAAACGAGCATGACTCCGACAACAGCTGATGCAGGCCAGCGCAACGATATCCGAGCGAGTTGCAAGCAGCGCATAGGGTCATGCCTTTCCTCGAACGCGGAAACGATATGGCGATCAGAAGTCGGGCACCGCAAGCCGTCATTGCCCAATTTGACGTCAGCCGTGCATGTCGGCACTACCGCATGACACTACTAAAATTACGGGTATGAAATTGGTCCGCTCGTCGCAATCTAGTCTCATTGAACCCATATTAACGGACATGGCCGTTTCATAATGCGTCCGGGCATGGCGTTTGCAGGTCGGATGCGGTAAACGCGGTGCCTTTTTCGCATTCTTAAAATCTCTGGATGGGCAGTTAGCCAACGGACCATGAGCCACAACTCTCTGAAATGACAACACAATCATCTGCCGAACGCCTCAATCGGGCCTCCAACGAAATCCTCGAAACGACCTCTTTCCTCTATGGATCGAACGCCGCTTATATCGAGGCGCTTTACGCGCAATACCTGGAAAGCCCCGACGCGGTCGATCCCACCTGGGCCGCCTATTTCGCCGAATTAGGCCAAGCGGGTCTGACGCTGGCGCAGACCGGTCGTGGTCCGACCTGGGCGCTTGATTCCAAAGCCGAAGTGCCGGACAGCGAGTTGATCGGAGCTTTGACCGGCCAGACGCCGGCGCCGAAGCGTGCCGCTGGCGGCGAACAAGACCTTCGCGCCGCCGCACAGGAGTCCATTCGCGCCATTCAGCTGGTGCGCGCCTATCGCGTCATCGGCCATCTCGAGGCAGACCTCGATCCGCTCAAGCTTTCGGCCAAGACACCCCATCCGCAGCTCGATCCGGCCTTCTACGGCTTTCACGGCCCCGAGCTTGATCGTCCGGTTTTCATCGACGGCGTGATGGGCATGGAGAGCGCCACGCCGCGGCGCATGACGGAAATTTTGAAGCGCACCTATTGCGGCAAGATTGGCTACGAGTTCATCCACATCAACGACGCCGAACAGAAAGACTGGCTGCAGCGGCGCATCGAAGGACCGGACAAGGAGATCCACTTCACGCCAGCCGGCAAAAAGGCGATCCTGTACAAGCTGATCGAGGCCGAAGGTTTCGAAAAATTCGCGGCGCTGCGCTTCCTGGGCACCAAGCGCTTCGGACTCGACGGCGGCGAATCCATGATCCCGGCGCTGGAACAGATCATCAAGCGCGGCGGACAGTTGGGCGTAAAGGAAATCGTGTTCGGCATGGCCCATCGCGGTCGGCTCAACGTGCTCGCCAATCTGATCTCCAAGCCTTATCGCCAGATCTTCCACGAATTCCAGGGCGGCAGCGCCAACCCGAGCGAAGTACAGGGCTCCGGCGACGTGAAGTATCACCTTGGCGCTTCGTCGGACCGCGAGTTCGACGGAAACCAAGTGCATCTCTCACTGACGCCGAACCCGTCGCATCTTGAAGCCGCCGACCCCGTGGTGTTGGGCAAATCGCGCGCCAAGCAGGCGCAGCTAGGCGACAAGACCACTCGCAGCAGCGTGCTGCCTTTGCTGCTGCACGGCGACGCAGCCTTCGCCGGCCAGGGTGTGGTGGCGGAATGCTTCGCCATGTCGGGCACCAAGGGCTTCCGCACCGGTGGCACCATCCATTTCGTCATCAACAACCAGATCGGTTTCACCACCGCGCCGATGCATTCGCGCTCTTCACCCTATTGCACCGACATCGCCCTGATGGTGCAGGCGCCGATTCTGCATGTGAACGGCGACGATCCGGAAGCCGTGGTGCATTGCGCGCGCATTGCCACCGAATTCCGCCAGCTGTTCCATAAGGATGTGGTGATCGACATGTTCTGCTACCGCAGATTCGGTCACAACGAGACGGACGAGCCTTCGTTCACCCAGCCGCTGATGTATCGCGCGATCAAGGATCACCCCACCGTTTTGGAACTCTATGCGGCCAAGCTCGTCGCCGAAGGCACGCTGACGGAAGCCGACGTCAAGGAGATGATCGGCGAGTTCAACAAGCGGCTGGACGAGGAATATGAAGCCTCGAAGACCCACCGGCCCGAACGTGCCGATTGGCTCGACGGACGCTGGTCCGGCATGTCGATCGCGCCGCAGGGCGACCGCCGCGGCGACACCGCCGTCGCGAAGGACATCTTGCTGGATGTCGGCAAGGCACTGACCACCATTCCCGGAGATTTCAACGCGCACAAAACGGTCGTGCGGCAGATGCAGCATAAGGCCAAGATGTTCGAAACCGGCGAGGGCCTCGACTGGGCAACGGCCGAGGCGCTGGCCTTCGGCACGCTGCTCAAGGAAGGCGTCGCGGTACGCCTGTCCGGACAGGATTCCACCCGCGGTACTTTCTCACAGCGCCATTCGGTGCTGATCGACCAGAACAGCGAAGAACGCTACGTGCCGCTCAACAACCTCGCCAAAGACCAGCCGGAATTCGAGGTCATCGATTCCCTGCTTTCCGAAGCCGCGGTTCTGGGCTTCGAGTACGGCTATTCGACGGCCGAACCGCAGGCGCTGGTGCTGTGGGAGGCACAATTCGGCGATTTCGCCAACAACGCACAGGTAATTATCGACCAGTTTGTCGCTTCGGGCGAAATGAAATGGCTGCGCATGTGCGGTTTGGTGTTGTTGTTGCCGCACGGTTATGAGGGCCAGGGACCGGAGCATTCCTCGGCGCGGCTCGAGCGCTATCTGCAGCTTTGCGCTCAGGACAACATGCAGGTCGTCAATCCGACGACACCGGCGAACTATTTCCATGTGCTGCGGCGGCAGATGCATCGCTCGTTCCGCAAACCGCTGATCGTGATGACGCCGAAATCGTTGTTGCGCCATAAGCGCTGTATCTCGTACCTCTCCGATCTGGAGCAGGGAACGACGTTCCACCGCGTCTTCCGCGACCAGGCCGAGGTGGTGCCGGGCGCCACCACGGTTACGTTGGCGCCGGACGAAGAGATCAAGCGCGTGGTGCTGTGCAGCGGCAAGGTCTATTTCGACCTGATGGAAGCACGCGAAAAGAAGAACGAAGGGCGCGTGCAGATGCTGCGGCTGGAACAGCTCTATCCCTTCCCGGACGGACCGCTTGGCAATGAACTCCAGCGCTTCCCCAACGCCGACATCGTCTGGTGTCAGGAAGAGCCCAAGAACCAAGGAGCCTGGAGCTTCGTACGACCGCGCATCGAGGACTTGATTGCCCAATTGGGCGGCAATCCGAAGGTGCGTTATATCGGACGGCCCGAATACGCCTCCACGGCCGCCGGCCTTATGAGCCAGCACAATGCCGAACTTCATGCATTTCTGGACGAGGCGCTGACGCTATAGTCCGGCGTTGCTTCGTCACCGTAAGAGCGAGAACACGATGAGCATCGAGATCAAAGTTCCGGCGATGGGCGAATCCGTCACCGAAGCGACTGTCGCCCGCTGGTTCAAGAAGGAAGGCGACGCCGTCGCCCGCGACGAACCGCTGCTGGAACTGGAAACCGACAAAGTTACGGTGGAAGTGCCCTCGCCGGCCGACGGCGCGATCGAGACCATCGCAGCGAAGGCCGGCGTCACAGTCGAAGTCGGCAGCATTCTGGGCGCAATCGCCGAAGGGAAAGCCGGCAAAGCCACGCCGGTAATGTCGCGCAATCCCGATGCCGTCGCGCCTAAGACATCGGTTGCCGAAGTGCCAAAGCCTGTGGCAACGGCTGCACCGACGGCAGCCAAGTTGGCGGCGGCGGCCCATGCGGCCATCGGCACCGCGCCGTCGGTGCGGCGCATATCCGAAGAAACCGGACTCGATCCGTCCCGTATTGCCGGTACCGGCAAGGACGGCCGTATCACAAAAGGCGACGTGCTCGCGGCGTTGCAAGCCAGCGCGCAGCCAACGGCTTCGCGCCCAGTGCTGGCGGCGGGTTCGTCGGCCCAGCGCCCCAATGCGGCGCGCGAAGAACGCATCACCATGAGCCGTTTGCGTAAGACCGTGGCGCTGCGTCTCAAAGAATCCCAGAACACCGCCGCGCAGCTCACCACCTTCAACGAAGTCGACATGAGCCATGTGATGGCGCTGCGCAGCCAATACAAGGAAACCTTCGAGAAAAAGCATGGCGTACGGCTCGGCTTCATGGGCTTCTTCGTCAAGGCGTGCATCGCCGCGCTGAAGGAACTGCCCAACGTCAACGCCGAGATCGAAGGCGACGATATCGTCTACAAAAACTATTACGACGTCGGCGTGGCGGTCTCGACGGACCGCGGGCTAGTGGTTCCGGTGGTGCGCGACGCCGACATGTTGTCGCTGGCCGGCATCGAAGCTGCGATCACCGATTTCGGCCATCGCGCGCGCGACAACAAACTGAAACTCGAGGAACTGCAGGGCGGCACCTTCTCCATTACCAATGGCGGCGTGTTCGGCTCTCTGATGTCGACACCGATTCTTAATGCGCCGCAGTCCGGCATTCTCGGCATGCATAAGATCCAGAGCCGCCCGATGGCGGAAGGCGACAAGGTGGTCATCAAGCCGATGATGTACCTGGCGCTGAGCTATGATCACCGCCTGGTGGACGGCCGTGATGCCGTTACCTTCCTGGTGCGCGTGAAAGAAAACCTCGAAGACCCACAGCGCATGCTGCTGGAGATTTAACTAAGCCACCCGCTGGTCCAGCATTTCGAGCTTGGCCAGCTCGACATGGGCGCGCAACTCGATCTCGTCGAGTACGCTCTGTAGTTTCGGGTCGGCGAAGCTTTCGTGGCGGCGCGTGACCGCATTGGCCAGGCGGTTAAGCGTGGCACGCGGAATACCCCCGGCCAAAAGTCCATCGCGCACCTGATCGAGCATATCGAGAAGCTGTTCGCCGTGCTTGAGGCCTTTCGAACGGCCATCGGTTGAGTCGTCGAGACCCTGCAGCGTCAAAATAGAGTCGAGAGCTGCGATCGGGCCCGGTCCGGCGACGACCTGGGCCCGCGGCTCCGGCGTCGTGGAGACCGAGAACACACCGTCGGTCGTAGACGTAGTTTTAGCAGCGCGGCGTACGACCGCCGAATCGATCTTGCTGGTGCTCTTGATCTCCATGGACGTGTTCCGTCCTACTGCGACGCACCAGCATCTCGCATTGTGGTTAAGGAGAGGTTGAGACGGACAACCGGAAATTCACCCGCCGCCGCGGCCTTACGCCCGATGGTAGGGGTGCCCGGCCAGGATGGTGAGGGCGCGATAAATCTGCTCGGCGAGCATTGCCCGCACCATGAGGTGCGGCCACGTCTGCGGCCCGAAAGCGAGGCTGCGTCCCGGGCGCTTGCCTGGCAGCGACGCCAGGCCGTCCGGTCCGCCGATTACGAAACAAAGGTCCTTGGTGCCGGCATCGCGCAGCGCACCCAGCATCTCCGCGAAATCCTCGCTGGTCATACCCTTGCCCTTGGCGTCGAGCAGAACGATATGCGCGCCCGGCGGCACGCGCGCGGCGAGCTTCTCCGCCTCGTCGTTCATGCGCGTCTTGACGTCACGCGCCTTGGAGATGGCGACTTCCTCCACGGCGACGGAGGGAAAGCCCATATTGCGGCCCATCTGTACGGCGCGATGGATGAAATCGTCGACCAACGTGCCTTCGGCAGTGCCGCGGGCATGGCCTGCGGCCACAACGGTGAGGCGCATCAGTGCGCCGCGCGGGCGCGCGCCGGCTCATCCACCGACCACATGCCTTCCAGGTCGTAATAGGCACGTACTTCGGGACGAAAAACATGGACGATCACATCGCCCGCATCGACCAGCACCCAGTCGCCTTGCGCCAGCCCATCGACCGGACGCGTGCCGTAGCCCGCTTCCTTCAGCCGCCGCGCCAGATGATCGGCGATGGAGGCCACATGGCGCGACGACCGGCCATTGGCGATCACGACCGTGTCGCAAAGCGAAGAACGACCTTCGAGGTCGATGGTCACGACCTCTTCGGCCTTGTCGTCGTCCAGCGATTTTAGGATACGGGAAAGCAGGGTGGTCTCGAGCGCCTTCTTCGGGGCGGCTTTCTTGACAGCGGTCTTGGCGGCCGGCTTGCGCGTCGTCTTGCGGGTCAGATTGGTCCTCCGTTCGCGATCAACAGGCGAAAGGCGGACGGGTCTCTGCTTCTGTCAGCCGCTCGCTCCCTCGCAATTGCAGAAATCATTCTAGCACGCCGGCTTCGCGCGCACCAAGGGCGCGGATGACCGTGGCGCTGGCCTCGTTGCGGCGGCCATCCAATACGACAATCGCGGGCAACCGGCACAGTGTTTTGCGACGATAATGTGCCAAGCGCAGCATCGCTCTGGCACGAAGCGGCGCCAGGACGCTGCCCGGCCGTTCGACCACGGCGATGGGAATCAGCGTCGCGACATCCGCCCAGCGCCGCCAGCGGTGGAACTGTTCGAGGTTGTCGCTGCCCATCAGCCAAACGAAGTGCACCTCCGGAAAGCGGCGATGAAGCGCCTTCAATGTGTCGATCGTGTAACGAGTACCAAGCGTCGATTCCACGTCGGTGACAATCATGCGCGGACGGCGCCCGACCAGGGCCCGCGCAGCCGCCAGACGAGTAGCCAACGGCGCCGGATCGGGCTTCAACGGATTCTGCGGCGATACCAGCCACCAGACATGAGCAAGGCCCAACCGCTTCAACGCAGTCTCGGCAACATAACGATGACCTTCATGCGCCGGATTGAACGATCCGCCGAGCAAACCTATGCGCAAGCCTTTTGCCACCGGTCCCGGCGGCCGGAGCCAGTTCATGGACGCGTCTGCCCGTTGCCACACACGATGTATTTGAAGGTGGTCAATTGTTCGACGCCGACCGGACCGCGCGCATGCAGCTTGCCGGTACCGATGCCGATTTCCGCTCCCATGCCGAATTCTCCGCCGTCGGCGAACTGCGTGGACGCGTTCCAAATGACGATAGCGGAATCAAGTGCCCAGAGGAAACGTTCGGCGGCGGCGGGATATTCGGTGACGATAGATTCCGTGTGATGCGAGCCATAAGTCTCGATATGACGGATCGCTTCCTCGATGCCCGTCACCACCTTCGCCGAGATGACGGCGTCCAAGTACTCCGTGCGCCAGTCCTGCTCGCTTGCCGGCACAGCCGCCGGGAAAACGGCACAGACATCCTTGTCGCCGCGGATTTCGCAACCTGCCGCATGCAGATCCTCCAGAATCTGCACGCCGAGCGGCTTCAGAATCTGGCGGTCGATCAGTAGCGTTTCAGCCGCGCCGCAAATTCCCGTACGACGCATCTTGGCGTTGAGCACAATGGCGCGCGCCTTTTCCGGATCGGCCGCCTCGTGGACATAGACGTGGCAGATACCCTCGAGATGCGCCAGCACCGGCACGCGCGCCTCGCTCTGCACACGCGACACCAATCCTTTGCCGCCGCGCGGAATGATGACGTCGACGCTGCCCTCGAGACCCGACAGCATCATGCCGACCGCAGCACGATCCGTGGTCGGCACCATCTGCACGGCATCGGCCGGAAGTTTGGCCGTCGCCAAGCCCTCGCGCAGCGCCTCGAGGATCGCGGCAGATGAGCGTACCGATTCCGAACCACCGCGCAGGATCACCGCGTTGCCGGATTTCAGGCAGAGGGCGGCCGCATCGGCCGTCACATTCGGGCGGCTCTCATAGATGATGCCGATGACGCCGATGGGGGTCGCCAGCCGTGCGATCTCGAGTCCATTGGGGCGCGTCCAACGCGCCAGTTCCCGGCCCACCGGATCGGGCAGCGCGGCCACTTCTTCAACGCCGCGTGCCATCGCCTCGATGCGATCCGCATCGAGCGCAAGCCGGTCCAGTAGCGCGCCGCTCAAGCCCGACAGCTTCGCCAGTGTTACGTCCTGGATGTTGGCCGCCAAGATATCATCCGTATGCGCTCTAATTGCCGTCGCCGCCGCCAAGAGGGCCGTGTTCTTGGCGTCGGCCATGGTTTCGCGCAAAGCGCGCGCGGCGTCGCGCGCGGCGATGCCGAGCACGCACATTTCGGCGGCAAGCGGTTCATGTTCGTGCAAACTCATCGATCGGCCAATCCCGTCAGTGCCAGATCGTCGCGATGGATCATCTCGTCGCGTCCACGATAGCCGAGAATGGCCTCTATTTCGAGGCTACGCTTGCCGGCGATGCGCTCGGCGTCGGCAGCGCCGTAAGCGGCCAAGCCGCGCGCTATTTCGCGCCCCTCGCCGTCGCGCACCACCACGGCGTCGCCGCGGTCGAAGCGGCCGTCCACTTGGCGGATACCGGCCGGCAGCAGGCTCTTACCTAAAGCCAGAGCTTGCACCGCACCCGCATCGATGACGAGTGTGCCTTGCGGCTTGAGCACACCGGCGATCCAGCGCTTGCGCGCGGCCGCGGATGTCGTGCTGGCCTTGAAACGTGTGGAGCGGGCGTCAGACCGCACCGCTGCGATCGGATGAAATGTCTTGCCCTTGGCGATGATGACTTCACAGCCTGCGCCAGTGGCAATCTTGGCAGCGATCAGTTTCGACGCCATTCCGCCGTGTCCCAAGCCGGAGACCGAACCGCCCGCCATCGCCTCGATGGCCGGCGTGATGGCTTCCACTTCGGGAATATGGCGCGCCTCCGGATCGCGTGTCGGATCGGCGCTGTAAAGCCCGTCGACATCAGAAAGCAACACCAGACAGTCGGCTTCCATCATCGACGCGACACGCGCCGCCAGCCGATCGTTGTCGCCAAAGCGGATTTCGGCGGTGGCGACAGTATCGTTCTCGTTGATCACCGGCACCGATCCAAGCGCCATGAGCGTCTTCAGCGTAGCCCGTGCATTGAGATAGCGGCGACGTTCTTCGGTGTCGCCGAGAGTAAGCAGCACCTGGGCGGCGACGATATTTTCACCTTTCAGGATATCGGCATAAGCTTCTGCCAGACGCACCTGCCCTGCCGCCGCCGCCGCCTGGCTCTCCTCAAGGCGCAGCGCTCCGTTTTTCAAATTCAGCGCGCGGCGACCAAGCGCAATGGCACCGGACGACACCAGCAGTACTTGCTTCCCCTCGCGTCGCAGAGCGGCAATATCAGCGCTCAGCGATGTCAGCCAGTCGCGGCGCAAATTCCCGCCGCACGAGTCCACCAGCAACGCCGACCCGACTTTGACGACAATGGTACGCGAGGCGGCAAGAACGTCGCTCATGGTGCCCAGGCGCGCGTGGCGGCGCGCGATTTCTTTTCTTTTGCGCGGCGCTCGGTGATTTCAGCGGCGAGCGCGCGTAGAACCTCGTCGACCCCGTCGCCCGAGACGCCCGACATCATAAACACATCCTGGCCGCAGGCTTTCTTGAGTGCCGCACGCTTCTTCGCCAACGCGGATCTGGGAATCGCGTCCACTTTGTTGAGTGCGACAATCTCCGGCTTCTCCGCCAGACCATGGCCGTAGGCTGCGACCTCGGCACGGATGGTCTTGTAGGCGCGTGTTATTTCGCTTTCGGTGCCGTCAATCAGATGCAGGATCACGCCACAGCGCTCGGCATGGCCGAGGAACCTGTCGCCTAGGCCGACGCCTTCATGCGCGCCTTCGATCAGGCCCGGCAGATCGGCGAGCACGAAATCCGTGGTGTCGATGCGCACCACACCAAGTTGCGGGTTCAAGGTCGTGAAGGGATAATCGGCGATCTTGGGCTTTGCTTGGGACACGCGCGCGAGAAACGTCGATTTGCCGGCGTTCGGCAAACCGATCAACCCGACATCGGCGATCAGCTTGAGCTGAAGGACGATTATCTTTTCTTCGCCCGGCTGACCGGGATTGGCGTGTCGCGGCGCCTGATTGGTCGAGCTCTTGAAGTGTGCGTTGCCGAAGCCGCCATTGCCGCCGCGCAGCAACATGATCCGATCACCCGTGCGCGACAGGTCGGCGATTAGCGTTTCGCCATCTTCTTCGAAGATTTGAGTACCCATCGGCACACGCAGAACGGCATCGTCGCCGCCGGCACCCGTCATCTCTTTGCCCATACCGCCCTCGCCGTTCCTGGCGCGAACATGTTGCTGATAACGGTAATCGATGAGCGTATTCAGGTTGTCGACGGCCTCGGCCCATACGTCGCCGCCCTTGCCGCCGTCACCACCCCAAGGCCCACCATACTCGATGAACTTCTCGCGCCGGAACGCCACACAGCCGTTTCCGCCCGCGCCCGACGAGATATAGACCTTGGCCGTATCCAGGAACTTCATTGCTACCCGCCTTCAAGCCGCCTTTTTTCGCCCGAATTCCTCGCGCGTCAACGCCATCCGGTGGCAATAAACCTCGTGACCCCGCGCCAAGCTGAAGCGCGGCTCCGCTCCGTCATGCCGGCAACCCAGTTTTTGCAGCACGCGTCCGGATGCCGGATTGTCGTGATACCAGCCTGCCCAGATGCTCGTCGCCTTGAGATTGTGAAAGGCGAAAGAAACCACTTTCTTCGCCGCCTCGGTGGCATAGCCCTGGCGCCAGAACGGCTTGCCAAGCCAATAGCCGAGTTCAAACTGTCCGTCCTTCAGCTGCAGTGCGCAATTGCCCATGAAGACGCCGTCCTGCTTGCGTGTCACGGCGAAGCAATAACCCTCGCCGACGGCGTGTTTCTCGATAGTACGCGCAACGAAACCTTGTGCATCGTCCTCACGGTAGGGGTGGGGCACGCTGGCAAGGTTCTTCGCGACGTCCCAGTCGCCGATCCATGTGGTGATCGCCGGTACATCGCGAAATTCCGGCGGGCGCAAGAGCAATCTCTCCGTTTCCAATCTAGCCATAGTCATTCCCTCGCTCGCGAAGGAATAAAAAAGGGAGATGGCGGACCATCTCCCTCGCATAAACGGGCCGCCAATTCGTGGCGGCCTATGTTTTCAGCCGCCTATTCTGCAGCGGTCTTCGCCGCCGGAGCCGTCGCCGCAATCACGGATACAAACGTGCGGCGCTTGAAGCCCTTTCGGAACGCGACTTGACCGTCGG
>JAGWVX010000407.1 GCA_018970685.1 Alphaproteobacteria bacterium
CGACGGCGCGGTGGGCGTCTACTACGGCAACTTCATGCTCGCCGACGGTACGCAGATCATACCGTTGCTGCAGATGATCGGTTCAAGCCGCATCAAAGACGGCGGTGTCAACGCCAATCCGCCGAACACGGGCTATAACCGCCTCATGCTGTCGCCCGGCCTCGAAGTCCATATGGGCACTTGGAAGATCTACGGCGACGTCGAATTCCCGGTTTATCAGGACATGAACGGCGATCAGCTGATGGCGCACCAGTTGTTCAAATTCATCGTGAGCCGCAGCCTGGACGAATAGGAGGTTCAGTCCACCTCGTCGAGGAGGCGGGCGCCCGGCAGGCCGCGCAGGAAGCCGTCGGACAACGGGCCGGGAAGCGGCAGCGACGAAAGCGCGTCGTTGGCCTCTTCCGGGGTTACATGAGCGTCCGCCAAGTCGCGAAACACCTTCGCGACCTTCACCATGTCGCAGCTCTGCGGCGACAGGCGCAACGCCACCACGCCGGCCTCGGCGAGGGCGGCGACCTCCCGCGTCACGGCAGTGACGACATGGCCGAGCGTCTGGACGCCGTTGACCGCAAAGAACGGCTTGTCGTCGATTGTCAGCACGTCCATACCGTCGATATCGCGTTCGCAGACGAACTGGCAGGCGTCCTTGGCGACGCCGTGGGCGCGCGCGTGATAGCAGCGCGCAGACAGCGCCAGCGGTGCGCGGCCGAAGGCAAAGACCTCCACGGCGCCGTTACCGGCGGCGATAAGGCGAATCGACCGCAGCGGCAGTTCCGGCGGCAGGCAGACGCGGGTCGCACCCAGCGCCAGATGCTGAGCGAGAGCGTCTTCGCTGTAGATATTGACGAACGGGCCGATCACATGCGGACGGCCGTCCAGCAGCTGAACGGTGGAGATATCGTTGGCCTCGATCAGATAACCCGCCTCGACCATCTCGCCGATGGCGCGGACTTCCCGCTTGGTCGTCGGCAGCGCCAGCGTCGAATAGACCACTTCCTTGCCGCCGCGTTCGAGGCGGTCGACGGTTTCGAGAATGACGTCGTCGCGGAACGGCTGGCGCTTGGAGCAGACGACCTCGCCCAGACAGACGCGATCGACCGGCGCCTCGTCGGCAACGCGCTTATAGAAGTCTACCCAGCGGTCCACCGGCCAGTTGAACAAGACGGGCCCGAGCGTCAGCGAAAGGCGTTTTGCGAGAGCGTTCATCGCCAGGTCTTCTTGTAAGCGCCGGTGGTGTCGCGCTGGCCTTCGGTCAAGGCGTGAAGTTCGGCGACGTCGATCGAACGGCCTACGGCCATGGCATCGACCGCACGACGGAAAGCCCGCACCACCGCGGCGATATAGGCGCGGCCGCGTTGCCGGCCTTCGATCTTGAAGGCCGACACGCCGACGCTAGCCAGCCGCGGCAGCAGTTCCACGGCATTGAGGCTCACCGGATCCTCGAACAAATGCGAGACATTGCCATGCGCCGCGAAGCGGCCCTTGCACAGGGTCGGATAGCCTGCCGGCTCGTCTTTCGAGAAGCGTTCCACCGTGAAGCCGCCGACCGAGGCGACCAGCGCATCCTCTTCGTCGCGATAGGCCACATGGCTCGGAGGGGAGCAAACGCCGGTCATATTGGGCGACTTGCCCGTGGCATAGGAGGACAGCATGCAACGTCCCTCGGCCATGACGCACAGGCCGCCGAAAACGAAGACTTCGGTCTCGCAGGGCGCGGCATGGGCCGTCAGCCGCGCGATCTCCTCCACCGTCAGCACGCGGGGCAAGACCACGCGGGCGATTCCGAAACGGTCGCGATAAAAGGTAATGGCCTCCGGCGTCGCGGCGGCGGCCTGCACGGAAAGGTGCAGACGCTGCTTGGGGTGGGCCTTGCGGGCATAGGCGATCAGCGCGATATCGGCGAGGATCAAAGCATCCGCACCTGCCGCCACCGCGTCGTCGACGCCGCGCTTCCAAGTGTCCATCGCGCCGGCGCGCACGAATGTGTTGAGCGCCACCAGCGTCTTGGCGCCGCGCTCATGCGCGTAGGCGATTCCCTCGCGCATCTCCGTCCGGTCGAAATTAAGGCCTGGAAAATTGCGCGCATTGGTTTCGTCGGCATAGCCGCAATAGACCGCGTGCGCGCCGGCATCGACGGCCGTGCGAAGACCGGCCGGGGTGCCTGCCGGGCAGACCAGCTCCGGGCCACGCAGGACGGAGGACGCGTTCATGCCGGATAGGCCTTTCGGCTGGGGCCGCTGGGCAGGGGCGCATCGAGCATCCGGCGAAGATCGTCGAACATCACCTCCGTCGCCCGATTGAACGGCCCGCAAATGCGCTTCGGCAAGCCGAGCACCGACGACGGATCGAGTTCGGCGTTTTCGATGGCATTGCGCAAGGCCAGCACCGCCTCGGTATCGCCTTCGATCACCAGATCGCGCGAGAAAAACAGTGCATCGCCGTCGTAGGTGCCGTCGATCATGCCCAGCAGCACGAGCATCGGCGCCGAAATGCGCGCGTCGTATTCGGCGCCGGAAAGATTGCGCACGACGCGCATGGCGGCCCGCCCTTCATTCGGGGCGATGAGAAAGGCGAAAGGGAGGTCCGCGGGATCGACCGCGAAGGTACGTCCCGAATACTCACCGAGACGCCTGGCAAAGGACGGACGCGCCGCCATCGCATTGGCCAGCAGGCGGCGCGCCGCAAGCTCCAGCGGGAGAAGCGGCAGCACACTCGCAGCCTTGGCGAGCACGGGCGGAAGGTATCCA
>JAGWVX010000408.1 GCA_018970685.1 Alphaproteobacteria bacterium
TCGGCGTGTCGTACGGGGCGATAGCCGGTTATATCGGCGGCGTTCTGGACGAAGTCATGATGCGCGTGGTCGACGTCCTCTACTCCCTGCCTTTCATTTTCTTCGTCATCATTTTGATGGTGATTTTCCACCGCAGCCTGTTCCTCCTGTTCATTGCGATCGGCACGGTGGAATGGCTGACCATGGCGCGGATCGTGCGCGGACAAACGCTGTCCATCAAACACAAGGAATTCATCGAGGCGGCGCGCGCCGGCGGCGTCAGGCCGCTGGCGATCATTCTGCGGCACGTCATCCCGAATTTGCTGGGACCGGTGATCATCTACGTCACGCTGACGATTCCAGACGTGATCCTGGCGGAAAGTTTCCTGTCGTTCCTGGGGCTCGGCGTGCAGGAGCCGTTGACGTCATGGGGCGTGCTGATCGCCGACGGCGCCAATCAGATGGAGATCGCGCCCTGGTTGCTGATCTTTCCAGCCTTGTTCATGGCCGTGACCCTGTTCTGCTTCAACTTCATCGGCGACGGTCTGCGCGACGCGCTCGACCCGAAGGATCGCTGACATGCCCGAACCGATCTTCGAGGTCCGTAATCTCGACGTGCGCTTCTCGACCCATGACGGCGAGGTTCACGCCGTCAAGAATCTCAGCTTCGATATCGCCGAGGGCGAATGCCTGGGCGTGGTGGGCGAATCCGGCTCCGGCAAGAGTCAGGCGTTCCTGGCGGCGATGGGGCTTCTGTCCTCGAATGGGCGCGCCACGGGCAGCGTGAAATATCGCGGCGAGGAAATTCTCGGTGTGCCGCAGCGCCAGCTCAACCGTCTGCGCGGCTCCAATATCACGATGATCTTTCAGGACCCGCTTACCGCGTTGACGCCGCACATGACCATCGGCGCGCAAATCATAGAGGGGCTTCGCATCCACCGCCGCATTCCGCGCGACGTGGCCGAGCAGCGCGCCATGGAAATCCTCGATGTCGTGCGCATTCCAGAGGCGCGCCGGCGGATGCAGCAATACCCGCACGAGCTGTCTGGCGGCATGCGCCAGCGCGCGATGATCGCCATGGCGACGGTGTCGGGGCCGGACCTGCTGATCGCCGACGAGCCGACGACCGCGCTGGACGTGACGGTCCAGGCGCAAATTCTCGACATCATGCGCGAGCTGAAAAGCGAGCTGAAAACCGCCGTGGTGATGATCTCCCACGACATGGGCGTGATTGCCGGCATCGCCGACCGCGTACAGGTGATGCGCGACGGCAAGATCGTCGAGGCGGGGCCGGTGGAAAACATCTTCTACCGGCCGCAGCACGCCTATACCAAAGAACTCATCGATGCGATGCCGCGCCTCGACAGGCGCGTCCTGCCGGGCGCGGCGCGCGTCGAACCCGCGCCCGACGCGCCGAAACTGCTCGACGTCGTCGACCTCAAGGTGCATTTCCCGATCAAGGTCGCGCCGTGGATCACCAGGCCTTTGCGCGCCATCGACGGCGTAAGCTTTACTCTGCGCCAAGGCGAGACGCTGGGCATTGTCGGCGAATCCGGATGCGGAAAGTCGACGCTGGCGCGGGCAATCCTGCGGCTTCTGCCGCGCACCGACGGCGCCGTCGTCTGGCTCGGCCGCGATCTCGATACGCACCACCGGGAAGCCATGCGCAAGCTCCGCAAGGAGTTGCAGATCGTCTTCCAGGATCCGCTCGCCAGCCTCGATCCGCGCTGCACCGTCGGCCAATCGATCGGCGAACCGCTGCTTGCGCTGATGCCGTCCCTGTCCCGCGACGAGGTGGCGGCGCGCGTCAAGAAGATGATGGCCCGGGTCGGCCTGGACCCGGCCTGGATCAACCGCTATCCGCACGAGTTCTCCGGCGGGCAGAACCAGCGCGTCGGTGTCGCACGCGCCATGATCGTCGAACCCAAGCTGGTGATCTGCGACGAGGCGGTCAGCGCGCTCGACGTTTCCATTCAGGCGCAGATCGTCCGGCTGATCGCCGAACTGCAGGCGCAGACCCATATGTCGCTGATCTTCATCAGCCACGACCTCGCCATCGTGCGTCAGCTCGCGCACCGGGTGATCGTTCTGTATATGGGCCAGATCGTGGAAATTGCCGAAGGCGACGCGATTTACAGCGACCCGCGCCACCCCTACACCAAGGCGCTGATTTCGGCCGTCCCGGTGCCGGATCCCAAGCTGGAACGGGCCAAAGCTCGCGTCAAACTGGCCGGAGACCTTCCTTCGCCGCTCGATACGCGTGCGCCGCTCACTTTCCTGAAATCGAAAGCGATTGATAACCCAAACGCGGAACAATACCGCCCCAAGTTAATCGAGGTAGCGCCCCGCCATTTTGTGGCCGAATACGACGAGGTGCTTACTTGATACGCTTGACCTTGTAGAGGGCGTCATGACCATCGATTTGCAGATTGTAGCTGCCGAGGAGGCCCCGCGAGATCGTGATCTTGTCCTTGTCGGTCTTGTTGAAGCGGGCGTGGCCGGTATCGCCCTGGAGCTGCTGCCAGATCTGACCGTCGTCGAGGAACACCGTGAAGCGGCCATATGGATTATAAGCAAAATCGTTGACCGTAGCCGCGATGCTGTCGAGCGGCTTGGGCGGCGGCGCCTCGCCCGGCGCGACCGGCGGCGGGGGCAGGTTTTCGCTGCCGAATTGCTGCGGCGTGGTCTGTTGGGCGGGACTGGTGGCGCCGAACCAGCTGCCGAGGTCGAGGCCGAACCAAGACTCCTCTTTTTTCTC
>JAGWVX010000409.1 GCA_018970685.1 Alphaproteobacteria bacterium
TCTTCGCGATGGATACGTGTGGGGGTACTCAATTGACGCTCCGGGCCGATGTCCCTTAACTTGCGGTCGATGGGGATGGGGTTCCCCCGAAACCGCCTCCTTCGGGGCTGATGACTCCTACCGTAGTATGAACATACCGCAAAGGACGCAACCGGGCGGCCATGCCGCCTTGCGCCCGCGGCCGGGTGTCGGAGTCGTTTATGCCGTTTCAGCTTTATCTGATCGTCGCCCTCGGCGGGGCGCTAGGCACCGTCGCCCGCTATGGCGCTTCGGGCCTGGTGGCGCTGCAGTTCGGCGAAACCTTTCCGTGGGGGACGCTGGTGGTCAACGTGGTCGGCTCCTTCATCATCGGCTTCTTCTGGACGCTGACTGCGCCGGACGGCCGCCTCTTCGTCTCCGGCCAGACGCGGCAGTTCGTCATGACGGGCTTCTGCGGCGGCTTCACCACTTTTTCTTCCTTCAGCTTGCAGACCTTGAACCTAATGCGCGACGGCGAATGGTTGGCGGCAGGCGGCAACATGCTGGGCTCTGTGACGCTATGCATGATCTCCGTCTGGCTGGGGTCATTAGCGGCTGCTACGCTCAATCAGTTGAAGGGAGCTTGAGCCATGCAACTTCCCAAGGACGCGATGCTGCTGCGCATCTTCTTCGGCGAGGCTGACAAGCACCAGGGCAAACCGCTCTACGAAGCCATCGTGCTGAAGGCGCGCGAGATGCAGCTGGCCGGAGCCACGGTGCTGCGCGGACCGATGGGGTTCGGCCACTCCAGCCGCCTGCATACCTCGAAAATCCTACGCCTGTCGGAAGACCTGCCGCTGGTGATCGAGATCGTCGACACGGAGGAGAAGATCGACGCCTTCCTGCCGGTGCTCGATACCATGATGGGCAGCGGGCTGGTGACGCTGGAGAAGGTCAAAGTGCTGCGCTACGGCGAGGACAAGAACTAGAGGGCCCGTCCCCAGTACATTTCCACGTTTGCCTCCGTCATCGCCGTTTTCATCGCACCGCGATAATAGGCATTCAAAACATCATCGTCGATATGCACGTCCCTCCAGTGACCCAAGCGAACGCGTTGGCGCGCGGTATCCTTTTCAAAATATAGTTCCCCGAGATCGAGCAGGATAACGGCGCCCGTTTCATCTACGCCGAAATTCAGGCAAAACGAGCACGTCCGATCATTGAACCCGTGCTCCCAGAAGCGCAACAGCGTGGCGACATACCGGTCTACCAACTCTTTGTTTTCGGCAAGCGTATGGTTCCGGAGATAGTCGTTTACGACAACGGCGCGGTCTTGTTCATAGGAAAGATCAGCGTAGAGGACCGGATTGCCGAGCTCGCGCGAGATACGCGGCAATAACGGGCGCACCCATTCCAAGGAAAGTGCGGCGCGCGCCCTCTTTTGCCGGATTTCACGCGTCACATCCCATATCGAAGTTTTGCGGAAGGGAAAGCGCCAGGCGAAAATCCTGACGTAGCTTTCCAAGAATGTCGCCGGTCGTTTGAAGACGCGGCCGTTTCCAAGATCATAGACCGTATACTGAAGGCCTGAACCGATCTTTCGCAGAACGGACAGGTCGTCGCGAAGCGCACGGCGGCGCAGCTTGGTGCCATACCGGGTGAACGCGGACGACAAGCTGTCGATATTTTGTTCAAAGTCGGCCGTAAGCGCATCGGCGGCGATGAACTTCTTGGAACTGTCTGTTTCCAGCACCGCTTTGACGGGCTCCCGCTCCATGTCCTACGACGCTGTGACAGTCTAATGTCGGCTGTGCGCGGGGAACAGCGCATCGTTGCGCGGCGCGCAGCAGCTAACCTTGCGCAAGGTACAATCCACGCACATCCGAAAATGCGGTTTTCCACAAGGCTTTAAATCACGTACGTGCCGCAGCGCGAACAGCACCGTGCCGTTTGGCTGAAATTTATCACAGCGCCATTCAAAAAATATGCGACGTGGCGCTACCGGGATGAACCGGTTCGCGGACCGTGAAGAGGTGCCTGAAAGGTGAAGGACCTTCGCCTCTCTTAGTCGTCTCCGCCGACGCGCACATAGACCAGCGCAAAGGTGCTGCCTTGACCGTTCGGTTTGACGTCGACGATGTGCTGGTTCTTCTCCATGCCGACCTTGAACGTTACTTCGCCGGGCTTCGGATGCCCGTCGTGGCAGTCGAGCTTGTCCGAATTGCTCTTCCAGCCTTGGTTCCGCGGATCGGAGCAGTTCAACACCTGCCCGTATTTGCCCAGCGCGTGCCAGTAGAACGCCGCGATCTTTTGCGGCGGATCGTTCGATTCGTATTTTCCGACCGCAACTCTCAGGCCAGACCAACCCAGCAGAAATTTGATATTGGCTGCCGCGTCGTCATGGTCGTCGCCTTTGTACAGCCGGGCACCGGGATAGATGGGTAAGCCGAGATCGCTTTCGTTGACCTCGTGGCCGACGTCGAAGCTGAGGTGGAAGTCGTGATCCTTGCCTGAACCGGCTTGCGCCGCCAGAGGCAGCACGGCGAGCGATAGTCCGAGTGTGGCGGCCGCGGCGTAGAGAACAGTCTTCTTCGGATCCGATACTGGCATGGGTGTCCCTCCTGGAGCGGACCAGCATTCTGCCGCACCGATTGCGACCAAAAAACGGCCCGCCGCTAGCGCCGTCGCGAAAAATCACAGGCTGCGCGCTCCGCGCATGTATCGAAACTAGTACGCCCGCCTC
>JAGWVX010000410.1 GCA_018970685.1 Alphaproteobacteria bacterium
GGATCGGAGCCGATGCGCCCGTCGGGGAAGCGGCGGCGGTAGTCGGCGGCGTCTTAGATCGACATTCCCCAGATGACCCCAGCTTGACGGCGACGGTATCGAATTTCCGGCCTGCCGGGAAGCTCTCGGAGTGGTTTTCGCAACGGCCGCCGCGCCCTCGGCGTCGAAGATTACCGAAAACGCTGAAATGGCTCTATTTTCAGCCATTCGGACGCACTCCACTCATCGTGATGGTGTGTCGCACTAACGGCAGCGTGTGTTTCCAGATACCCGCGCACACGAGCCGTCCTGATCGGGGCCGCGTAACCTGCCCCACGAAGCGATCAGCGTCAGTGTTTGGGGCGGCGGATCACCCTCACCTTGCCGGCTTTGCCGCCGCCACAGAAAAACCGGTCGCGACCATCGGATTCGAGGCCCGATATCTTGACGTCGTCCGGCAGCATGAGGCATTCCACCACTTCGCCCGTCTGGGGATCGATATGGCGCAATTCGCTTTCGTCGCCTTCCCACGTGCCGTGCCAGAGTTCGCCATCGACCCAAGTCACGCCGGTGACGAAACGGTTGGATTCGATCGTGCGCAGGATTGCGCCCGTTTCGGGATCGACTTGATGAATCTTCCTGTCGCGGTGCTGCCCAACCCATAAGCTCCCTTCGGCCCAGGCGAGACCCGCACTGGAGGCGCCGGGTGTCGGGATCGTGGACAGGACCTCGCCGCTCTTCGGATCGATCTTCTGGATACGCTCTTCAGCGATCTGAAACAGGTACTGGCCGTCGAAAGCGGTGCCGGCAAACGCCGGTACAGCAAGTGAGCGCGTAACCTCGCCGCTGTTGGGATCGAGCGCGTTCAGTTTTTCGCCGCTGGCAAACCAGACATTCTGACCGTCATAGGAAACACCGCCCACCAGCTCCACATCCTGGAAGGGGCCAAATTCCTGCAAGATTTCCGCTGCTGATTTTTTCATGATCCGTCCCATTCGCGTTATTTGAGTGTTTCAACCTAATCGCCCGGCAATGGAGCTGGGAGTAACAAAGTCGTCGTAAAACCGGGCGGGGGAGGCGTCATCCAGCGGCGAGCCCGCCCGCGGCCGAACGATTGCACCTTGCCATCGCCCGCCAGCGCTTCGAGCGCCCGCTGCACGGTGCGCGCGCTGGCGCCGAGCGCCAGGGCCAGGGCCGAACTCGACCAGGACTCGCCATCGGCCAGGAGTGCCAGCACCGCGGCATGTTCATCTTCGACCGGGCGCGCCAGCACAACGACGTCACGAACGCGGCGTGGCAGCAACGCAAACCCGTGCTCCGTCGCTTTGATACTGGCCAGCGCTTTAATCGCCGCGCGCAGCCGACCAATTTCCACGCGCAAACGCGCGCGATGGGATTCATCGGTGAACTTCGCGCCAAACGCTCGCGCCAGAAGGACGCCGCGGGGAACATCGCCGGGCCAGGCTTCGCCCAGCGCCCGGGCGAGAGCGAACAGCACCGGACGCCGCGCCAGCAAGACCGTGGCGCCGGCGTGCCGCACCGCAGAGCGGCAGGCATCCACAACCAATGCCTTCGATGCTAGCAGCGCTTCGACCTCATCGAGCAGGAGCGGCCGCTCCTCGCCCCGCTCGATCAGGCGCGCCGCCGGCGCATTGAGAAGGCGCATGGCACTTTCAACTTCTGCTATCAAGGGGGGAATGCGTGCCTCGTGTGCAGCGTGCTTTGCCTCGGCCAGTGCAGCACGCGCCCTTGCCGTCTGCAGCCGCCTCATCGCGATGCCGGCCACGATCAGCGCGTGGGTAGCCCGCAAAGCCGGCGGCAGCTGCGCCAGATTGATCGCAGCAAGCTGGCGCTCTGCTTCATCAAGACGTCCGATCAGCAGAAGCCGCCGAACTTCGAGATACCCCGCATGCGCCGCGTTCACCGGATCGCCGTGCATTTGCAGCGTGACTCGCGCCGTCTTAAGCGCCTTCTGCGGCCATCCGAGGTCCCGCGAAGCGAATGCGACCTCCGCTTCCGCGACCACACAACGGGCGCGGGCCACGGCCTCCTTTGGGCTGAAGCCGCGCGCGGCACGCCGCAATAACATCTTCGCCCGGTCGAAATCGCCCAACTGCGCCATCGCGATGCCGCGCAAAGCCAGCGCCGGCGCATCGTCGCGCAGCGCGACCCGGTTCAGGGCGCCGAAGGGATCACCTGCCGCCAAAGCCTTCGCGGCAGCCGTGATCAGCGCGTCCATTCAAATCCCGTCACGATTGTCACTCTCGCTCTGCCCTCGGCCGGTCCTAACTATCTCGCGTGACAGACAACCGCCGACAAGTCTCATCCCAAACATAGCGGCAAACAGCCAGAAACAAAGGAGATTTCCCTATGATCACCATCTCTGCCTTCCGTAACGTCCCGGACTTCGCGAAAGGCTTGGTGCGCGATTTGCGCGTGCGCTGGGCGCTTGAAGAAGCGGGCGTTCCCTATGACGTCCGCCTGCTCGACCAAGGGGACCAGGACAAGCCCGAGTACCGGGCCTTGCAGCCGTTCGGGCAGGTGCCGATCTTCGAAGAAGACGGCCTGGTCCTGTTCGAATCCGGCGCCATCGTTCTGCATATCGCGGAGCGCTCCGAAGCGCTGCTGCCGAAAAATCCGGCGGCGCGCGCCTGGGCCATTCAGTGGCTGATCGCAGCGCTCAATTCCGTCGAACCGGCCGTCTGGAATCT
>JAGWVX010000411.1 GCA_018970685.1 Alphaproteobacteria bacterium
CGGGCGATCGACTTGCGGAGATAGGCGCAGCCCTCGGCCGTGTCCTTGCCCGGCTTCCTGGCCGTCAAATTGACCGATAGCAGGACCAGCGGCGGAGGAGCCGGCAAGGTGCGATAGACGGCCAGAAATTGCTCGGCCTCGGGCAGATGCCGGCCATAACGCACGGCCATTACAACCACCACCGGCCGAGCCTCCGCAAGCTTTTGCGGAGCCGGCATGGCCAAGGCCAAATCGTGCAGCGGCGTCTGAATGCCTCTCTCGATGAGGCGGCTGGCGATTCGTTCCGCGATGCGACGCGACTGGCCGTCACGTGTAGCGTAAAAGAGCTGCATGTCCCAACCAGACTTGTGCTAACGGATACCGAAGGGCCGAGCCGGAAGATCGTAACATCGGCACAGGGCAGAAGCTATGCCGCCGCTTTGGCCGCCAGCGCGCAGAGCAGCCCCAGGGTCTCAGGGACAACCCAGCCGCGCGCTTCAAGGAGCCGACCTTCGACGGCGTCTCTCGACACGGCTTGTGCCAGCGTATTGCGTTGCAGCCGCGCGCGCAGTTCGACGGCCGCCGCCTTGGCGTCGAAGTCGTCAATATCCGCCAACACCGCTTCGCCGATCTGAACGTCGCCGTCGCGGTCGTCGAGCCGCGCCAGCAGATCGTCGTAGGGGCTAGGCGCATAACGCTTGCGCAACAAGCGGCCCGCTTCGAATGTGGCACCGGCCGCAACAACCGCGCCGCCCGCGCCGATCAAGATGTTGCGCCGCGTCAGCAGGTCCTTCATCGCAGCAGACCTTTCAGGTGGTCCACCAGCCTGAGCGCCAGCGCAAGCAGATTCAGCGTCGGGTTCACCGCGCCATAGGTCGGATAGATCGAGCTTCCCGCCACGAACAGGTTGGAAACACCGTGCACCTGCAAATTGGCGTCGACCACACCCTTCTTCGGATCGACGTGCATGCGCGTCGTGCCCATGTGATGGTTGCCCCAATCGAGCCCGTCGAGCCATTGGCCGCGCTCTTTTCTGTTGAGGCGCAGCATGCCGGTGCGCGACGCCAGGAGCTGCCTGCCCAATTCTTTCAGCGTCCCGCGGAAGTGGGCGAAATCGGAATCGGCGATACGCATGTGCAGCTTCAGCTTCGGCATTCCCAACGCGTCGCGCTCGGCTTCCAGCGTAAAGCGCCGGTCCGGATCAGGCGTCAGTTCGCAGCCGCCGCCCAGCGAATAGACGACCGCATCACCGGCCTCCACGCCCAGTGCGAAGGCCGTCGCGGCGAGTGCAGCCTTGCCCAGGTCGTCCAGCCTCGTTTCGCTCTCGATGGTCACCGACGAATCCATCACCGCGCGGGCGCGCCGATATTTCTCGCTCGGAAACAAGCCCGCGCGCATGATCGCGCCGTGGATGATTTGATTGTGCAAGTAGAACGGCGCCAGCTTGCCGTCGAACAAAACGAGGGTCGCGATGTCGCGCGGGATTGGGTGATCGGCGAAATATCGCCCGACCAGGTCCTGCGCATTTCCGACCCCGGCCGGCATCACGTCGTTGGACGCCAGCATCAACCGCGCAATCTCCACCGCGCCCATCGCCAAAACGACGCATTTCGGCCTCACTACGAAACGCCGGCCGCTGAGCGTCGCCACGTCGAGTTGCTCGACCGTCGCGCCGCCGGGGGCGAGCCCCAGCCGCGTCACGTTGGCGTGCAGATAGGTAGATAGATTCGCAATCCGTTTCAGATCGTTCGCGTAGCGTTCGCCAAAATGGGTCGGCAACGCGCTGTCGCGCATCTTGCTGAACTGGAACCAGCGGCTGACGACCCCGCCCTCACCGAGCGCGATCGTCGGCTCCTGTTCCACGGACCATCCTTCGGCTTTGTCGTAAAGCCAAGGTCCGGCTTCGCACAGCGCTTGGGCGCGCGGGTAATAGGGTTCCAGCGCCTCGCGTCCGAACGGCCAGCCCGAATAGGGCATCCAGCGGCGTTCCTCGAATTCTATCTTATCCATCGGGCGGCACCAGCCGCCCCAGATATTTGTGCCGCCGCCGAGATAACGCATCCGCGATGCGGCCAACGACAGATATGGCGCGCCAGCCTCCGAGCCATCGTAAAGCGCCTGGATTTTGGCGTCGAACGTCATACCGCCGCTTTCCAGCAAGACCATACGGATGGGCGTACCGGCCAGCTGCAACGCCATAGAAATTCCGGCAGGACCGCCGCCAACGATTGCCAAGTCTGGCTGGAGGACTGTGCCTTCGGGAACGGCGCGGGCGTCGATGAATGCGCTCAATGCGCTGGCCTCCCGAGAATGCTCGCAACAGCCGACGGCCGATGCCATCGGCGTCCGCGCGGCTGCCTTTTGGGGGGAAACGATCCGGCAACACAAGCCGGAATTTGTCGCACCCGGCATTTGCCATTTTCAGTCAGCGGCGGGCTGTGCGACCGATCGGATATCCGTATTTTCCCTGCCGTCTTGACGACGCGCGACAACACGTTTCGCAAACACGACGCCAACGCCATCGCCAGCGAAATCAGGGACCTTGCCGTGAGGCCGAATATCCAATTTCTTGCGACGGCGACCGCACCTAGGCTCAGGACTCATTGATTGATCCAGAAGATGATGGTCGCTGCGATGCAGATGGCTGAGAAGAAGGTGTGGGCGCAGCGGTCGTAGCGGGTGTGGATGCGGCGCCAGTCTTTGAG
>JAGWVX010000412.1 GCA_018970685.1 Alphaproteobacteria bacterium
CCACCCGACAACGGATCGTGACAAGATTGAATCGAAGTTCGGCTACGCCTATCAATTCGACGCTTCGCGCTATGCCCGTTTCCTGCGCCGTTATTCAGAAACCAATGGCGTCGTCCGGACCGAGGGAAAGGTCATCGCCACGTCGCTGAATCCGGAAACCGGGTTCGTCAAGTCGGTTGAGCTGAGCGGCGACAGGGTCATTGACGCCGATCTGTTTGTTGATTGTTCCGGATTTCGCGGCGTGCTGATCGAGCAAGCACTCAAGACCGGCTACGAGGATTGGAGCAAATGGCTGCCTTGCAACCGGGCTTTCGCAGTGCCTTGTGAAACGCGCGGTCAGTTGACCCCGTTCACGCGCGCCACGGCGCGGCAGGGCGGATGGCAATGGCGAATTCCGTTGCAACACCGGGTTGGCAACGGCCACGTCTATTGCAGCGCCTTTATTTCCGACGACGAGGCCGTACAGGTTTTGCTCGGCAATCTCGAAGGGCCGGCGCTCGCCGGCCCGAAACAGCTATTCTTCACGACTGGCCGTCGTAGCCGGTTCTGGAACAAGAATGTGATCGCCATCGGTCTGGCTGCCGGCTTTCTCGAGCCTCTCGAATCAACATCGATCCACCTGATCCAGCAGGGCATCACGGAACTTATCCAACTTTTTCCCGACATGAAATTTCATCCCTCCGATATCAACGAGTACAACCGGCGCATGGGCTTAGAATTCGAGCGCGTGCGCGATTTCTTGCTGCTTCACTACGTCGCCACCCAGCGCGACGACAGCGAAATGTGGCGGTATTTCCGCAGCATGACTTTGCCGGACAGTTTGCAGGAGAAGATCGCGGCGTGGCAGGGCCGCGGGCACATCGTCAAATATGAGTTCGGCACGTTCCTGCCGCCGAGTTGGGTTGCCGTGATGCTCGGTCAAAACTTGCGCCCACGCGGATACGATCGGCGCACCGATACACTACCGGAAGCGTCCCTCGTCGCACGGGCCGCGGCTTTACGGCAAGAAGTGCGCGCCGCCGCCCTGAGCACGCCCGATCACGCCGCCTATATCAAACACTATGGCGCTGGATCAGAATCCGCGCCTCTCGCTGCAGCCCAGTCATGACCTCCGAGGCGAACAAACCGACGCCTTCAATCGAGCGTATTGCCATTTGCGGCGCTGGCCTTGCTGGACATATCACGGCCGCGGCGTTGTCGCGGCACCTGCCACGTTCGATCCAGATCACTCTGGTGGATTGCCAGGATAACGCCGACACCGATTTGTTTTATGGCAGCGTGACGGGACCTTCCGCCTATGATTTCCATCTCTCGGCCGGCTTACGCGAACCTTCGCTCGTTCTGGAAAGCGATACCGCCTTTTCCTTCGGCACCCGCTATGTCCGGTGGGGAGGTAACGACAGGTCCTGGATGCAGTGTTTTCATCAACCTCTGCCGATCCTCGACCAGGTGTTGTTTCACCACTACCTGACGCAGCAAAATTTGGATCAGCTCGAACCGTTTCTGGTGTCGGCGGTGGCGGCGCGTAAGGGAGCGTTCGCCCATCCTCCTGAGCAAAACGCTCATCCCTTGTCGCCAGCGGAATACGGCTACCAATTTGATCCTGCCTCTTATGCTGAGCTGTTCGCCGGAGCCACGGACAAGGCTCGCGTTGATGTCGTCGCTTCTACGATAAGCGTAGTGGAATGCGGGCCAAACAGGATCGAGGCTATTCGGTGCGCGGACGGCAGGTTGCTAACAGCTGACCTCTATGTGGATTGCACAGGGCCCAAAGCCCTATTGCTGTCGCGCCTCGCTTCGGATTTTTCTGGGAACCGCCGATTGCGGGCGGCCGTGAGCCGGATACCTGCAGATCAACTGGGCGCGCCGTGCCGGAGTTTAATGGCCGCCGACTTCGGCTGGCAGGCGGATACGCCTCTGAAGGGAAGCATTATGCGGCACACGATATTTGTGCCGGAGGCGGAAGCTTCGGCGCTCTTAGCCCATGGCATGGCGCCCGCGCAGACGGGTGAGGTGACGCTGGGCTGCTACGCGCAAGCGTGGTGTGGCAATTGTGTCGGCATCGGCCAGGCTGCGGCGGTTTTTGAACCGCTGACACCCGCGCCGATTATGCTGCTGCAACGCGATATTGAGAGGCTCTTGTCTCTCATTCCATTCTCGGACGAGATGTCGGTCGAACGCCGAGAGTATAATCGGCAGTATGCCGAAGATTGCACGCACACGGAACTCTTCAATCGCGCACTGTTCGAAACGCCGGGTCTGCCGGACACGCCCTATTGGCGTGTAGCGCGCGACGAGCCGATCCACGAGAAGCTGGCCCGAAAGATTGAATTATTCGAAAACCGCGGCGTGCACGTCGCTTTTGACCTCGAACCATTTAACCAAGAGGACTGGACGATTCTGCACTATGGCATGGGGCGGCGGCCGGCGCGCTATGATCGTGTTGCAGATCAAATGCCCGAAGGCAAAATCCGGAACTATCTCTCGAACATGCGCGGCGCGATCGAGAACATGGTGGAGGCGATGCCGAGTCACGATGCATATATGAAGAATCTTACCAGCTATCTGATGCAACAGAAGGGCTGACCGAATGCCTACCATCCTCAAGAGGTTTGTCATCGTAGGCGGCGGTTCCGCTGGCTGGATGACCGCGGCCGCGCTCTCCAGCCTTTTGGGCCCGAA
>JAGWVX010000413.1 GCA_018970685.1 Alphaproteobacteria bacterium
GATGATGTGTTCGCCCAGACCAAGCGTCGGCAACTCTACCTTATCCTCGATACGCAGCGTCTCTGGATTCGCGCGGGTAAAAAGTGGCAGTTCTGGAACGGTGATACGCGATGCTTCTGCGCCACCGTCGAGACCTTTGACCACCCATAAGGCCTGCCGCCGGTCTAATCCGATGGAACGGAATGCATCTGCGTCCGCAAGCTTCACCAGCGCATCGCTGGACAAATTGGCAGCGCCGGCAAGATGGCGAACACCGTGATAGCCATATCCACGCATAGTGACGATGGCGTCGGCATCCGCCTCGCGAAAACCGTTGATCTGGCGAAAGCCGAGCCGCACCGCACACCGTTCTCCTTCGCCTTTCTCTAACGTGCAATTCCAATGACTGAAATTGACATCGGGCGGGCGGATTTCGACGCCATGCTCTCTCGCATCGCGGACGAGCTGTGCCGGAGCATAGAAACCCATGGGTTGGGCATTCAGGATCGCAACGCAGAAGACCTCTGGATAGTGGCATTTCAGCCAAGCGGAAACATAGACCAATAAGGCGAAGCTCGCCGCATGGCTCATCGGAAAGCCGTAATCGCCGAAACCTTCTATCTGCTGAAAACAGCGCGCCGCATATTCCGCCTCATAGCCGTTTGTCACCATTCCGCTGATGAATTTATCGCGAAAGGTATCGATAGTGCCCATGCGGCGGAACGTTGCCATGGCGCGGCGCAGACGATCGGCTTCGGGCGGGCTGAAGCCCGCCGCCACGATAGCAATCTTCATGGCCTGTTCCTGGAACAGCGGCACGCCCATCGTCGGCTTCAAGACATCTTCCAATTCTTTAGTCGGATAGCTAACCGCTTCCAGTCCATCGCGGCGGCGCAGATAGGGATGCACCATATCTCCCTGGATGGGGCCCGGGCGGACGATGGCGACTTCAATCACAAGATCGAAGAAATCCCGCGGCTTGAGCCGTGGCAGCATGGACATCTGGGCGCGGGACTCTACCTGGAATACGCCGATGGAGTCGCCCTTCTGCAGCATCTCGTAAACGGCTTGTTCCACAGGCGGCAGCAAAGCGATCTCGTATGTCTTGTTGTAATGCTGCTTGATCAACGCGAAAGCCTTAGCGATGCAACTGAGCATGCCGAGACCCAGCACATCGATTTTAAGGATACCGAGAGCATCGAGATCATCCTTGTCCCATTCAACGAAAGTGCGGTCTTTCATAGCCCCGTTGCCGATGGGGATCAGTTCGTCGAGCCGTCCGCGCGTGATTACGAATCCGCCGACATGCTGCGAGAGGTGCCGCGGAAAGCCAACCAGTTCGCGCGCCAGCAACAGCGCGGTACGTAGCCTATCGTCCGAAGCGTCGAGACCGATTTCGCGCAGATGCGTGTCCGACAGGCTTTCGCGGCCCCAGCCGGTCAAATTGCCCGATAGCAGGCCAACCATGTCCTGCGAAAGGCCAAGCGCTTTGCCTATGTCGCGGATCGCACTCTTGGGGCGATAGCAAATCACCGTGGCGGCAATGCCGGCACGGTCGCGGCCATACTTCTTGTAAAGATACTGAATGACGTCCTCGCGCCGTTCGTGTTCAAAATCCACGTCGATATCCGGCGGCTCATTGCGTTCGGCCGAAACGAAGCGTTCGAACAAAAGATCCATACATTCAGGGTCGACCGCCGTGATGCCCAGCACGAAGCAGACGGCGGAATTGGCGGCGCTGCCGCGTCCCTGACAAAGAATGCCCTCCCCGCGCGCATGTTCGACGATGTCCCAGACGGTAAGGAAATAGGCCGCATATTTGAGCTCCGCGATGAGCTTGAGTTCATGAGCGATCTGATCGCGAACCTTGCCCGGAATGCCGCTCGGATAACGCCGCTTGGCACCCTCCCACGATAAACGTTCGAGCGCTTCCTGCGCAGTTTCGCCGGGCTTCGCGCCACCGATCTCTCCTGGATACTCGTAGCGTAATTCGTCGAGAGAAAACGTGACACGCCAGATGATCTCTAGCGTGCGCCGGATTGCATCGGGATAGTTCGCAAAGAGCCGCGCCATATCCTCCGGCGGTTTCAAGGAACGCTCGGCATTTGCCATCAAGAGCCGTCCCGCTTTAGTGATGGTGGTTTTTTCGCGCACACAGGCGAGCACATCGGCCAAAATCTGCCGTTCTGGAATGTGGTAATGTACGTCGTTGACGGCCACGAGCGGGATATTTGTTTCATTCGCCAGTTCCGACAGCAAAGCCAGGTGGCGTTCGTTGCGCGCGCCGTAAAGCCAGGCGGCGGCAAGATAGGTTCGGCCCGATGCCTGGGCCGCAAGCAAAGCAAGATCGGTGCGGAACGTCTTGGACAAATCGTCCGGCGGCATGACGATGAAAATCTGCCCCTCGCTTTCGGCAAGGATATCGGTCAGCATCAGATGACATTCGCCCTTCTTGGCGCGCCGGTTGCCGCACGTCAGCATACGGCACAACCGTCCATAGGCAGTGCGATCCATCGGATAACAGATGGTTTCAAAACCGTCCGTGGTAACCAGTCGCGCGCCAACCAGCAGCCGTAGATTCTTCTCTTTCGCCATGGTGTAGGCCCGCACTACACCCGCCAACGTGTTGTGATCCGCCACCCCGATAGCAGCCAATCCGATCTCGCTGGCGCGTTCCACCATTTCCTCCGCACGGCTCGC
>JAGWVX010000414.1 GCA_018970685.1 Alphaproteobacteria bacterium
GGCGTCGTGACCATCCCGATCTCGTCGCCGTAATAGTACATGGCCGTGTCGCGCGAGAGGATAATGACGGTCGATAGGACCCGCCCGATATCCCGATTGTGCACGCCGTCGCCATAGCGGTCCCATCGCGGTCTATCGTGGTTGTCGAGCACGAACAGCGGCTCGTTGCCGCCTATGCCCGTCTCGGCGTCGTTGATGAGCGTCCGGAAGCGGTTGGTGTCGAACTTGTCGATGAACCCGACCTGCAGATCCATCGGAAGCTGCAGCTCGTCATCGTGTGTACCGTACATCTTTCGCAGTTCGGTAACCGATCCCACCCAGGTTTCGCCGATCAGGGCGATGTTCCGGCTCTCGTAGCTGTCGGCGACGCGGCGCAACTGGCGCAGCACGCCGTGAACCTCGGGCAGGTCACTGCTGTACTTGTCGGTCACGGCGATATCGCCGTAGGCGTTGACCATCGGTTTGCCCGTCTTATCGCGCACGACAGCCTCGTCGCGAAATTTTGGGTCCTTGAAGATGTTGGTGATAGCGTCAAGCCGGAAACCAGCAACGCCGTGCTTTATCCAAAAGCGCTCCACGTCGTACATCGCCCTTTGTACCTCCGGATTGCGCCAGTTGAGATCGGGCTGCTGGGCGTAGAACTTGTGATAATAATACTGCCCGGTTTTCGCGTCGTACTGCCAAGCGGAATGACCGAAGACCGACTGCCAGTTGTTCGGCGGTTCGCCGTTCTTGCCGTCGCGCCAGATGTACCAGTTGCGCTTTGGATTATTGCGCGAACTCTCGGACTCCAGAAACCACGGATGCTTGTCGGACGTGTGGTTCAGCACCAAATCCATGATGATGCGGATGTGGTGCTTCTTCGCTTCCGCAACCAAACGGTCGAAATCCGTCATCGTGCCGAATTGCGGGTCGATAGCCTCATAGTTCGAGATGTCGTAGCCGAAGTCGATTTGTGGCGACGGATAGACGGGCGTCAGCCAGATGGCGTCGACACCGAGCGACTCTATATAATCGAGCCGCGAGGTGATGCCGTTGAGGTCGCCGATACCGTCGCCGTTAGAATCCTGAAAACTCCGAGGGTAGATTTCATAGATGATGGCGCCTCGCCACCAAGGGCGGCTGACTGCGGAATCGGCATGCGCGCGCGCATCGAGACCGGCGAGCAGGATGGTGCTGAGCGCGAAGGTAGCCAACTTACGTGCCGTTGCGTGCATATTGGGCCCTCTTCGCATCCTGTGATGGTGTTGTGTCGGAGAACGTTAGCACCGGCGCGCCGCCAATTTGAGCGCCTATCCGCGCGGTGCGGTGGCCTGCATACGTATTCGTGCTGCAAGCGAACCCGGCACTCGGGTCTGTAGACATTCATGTAATCGCGCGCATGACAGTCGAGAGATTGATGAAGGCGGCGAAGCCGCTGTCGATGTTGTCGTAGCGCGCCGCGATGCGCCGCCATTCCCTGAGGCGTTGGATGCAGTTCTCGACCAGATAGTAGACGCACTCGGCTCAGGATCGAACGCTTACGGCATGGGGGTTCAAGTCCCTCCGCTCGCACCAACCTTCAAGGCGCCGAACGGCGCATCTCTTCTGCGAAGGAACGGGTCGCACGGCAAGGACCGTTGACCCTTACAGCGCTCGAACGGGCACCACCCAGTTACCGACGTGGCGATTTGTTTGAAAAATGTCGTGCACTGATGAATGCGTGGACTTCGTTTGCGACCTCAGATTCGGGGAAAGTGGTTCGACTGCGCACGAGATAATACGCAATACAGAAGGACGGCGACATGCACACCACGCGGCAACGTTCGCCGAATCAAGTGGCACAAAAACTCAAAACAACGTCTGGATCACAACTTACGTACAGCGATTTCGCGTTTTGTAGGCCGGTCATTTTCCTAATGCCGTGGCCCTCTTTTAGGCTAGGAACGATTGCTCGGCGTCCCTTCGATCAATGAACAATTTGCTATTCTGTTCACAGGTCAGGGAATAGCGGCTCTCGGATAGTTGATATAGGGTACCCCCCTATGCTAATTCGCTGAGCCATGACCCATACAATTCGGCAAAAGCAGAAACTTCTCGGGCGTATTCGCCGCATCCGTGGTCAGGCCGAAGCGATCGAACGGGCGCTTGAGGAAGAAGTTGGTTGCGAACACGTCATGCAGTTGATCGCCGGTATGCGTGGGGCCACGGCGGGCCTGATGGCCGAGGTTGTCGAGGACCACGTGCGGACCCATCTGGTCGATGCCAAGAAACATCCACGAGCCCTGAACGTCGAAGCGGCCGACAAACTGCTGGATGTCGTGCGGACATATCTGAAGTGAGATCACAATGCCTACGATCACCGACAAAGCTCTACCGCTTCACAGCCACGTTTTCCTCGGGGCTGGACACGAGAAGAGTGAGCGCAAGACTTGGGCCGTAATTGGTCTTTGCGGTGCCATGATGGTTATAGAGATCGGTGGCGGACTGCTTTTTGGTTCGATTGCGCTTGTCGCGGACGGGCTTCATATGAGCACGCACGCAGGAGCCTTGTTTCTGGCGGCACTTGCGTACAGTTACTCGCGCAAGCACGCGAGTGATCCACGTTTCACTTTTGGAACGGGAAAGCTCGGCGACTTAGCTGGATTCACTAGTGCAGTCATTCTGGCGATGATCGCACTTTTGATAGGCTAC
>JAGWVX010000415.1 GCA_018970685.1 Alphaproteobacteria bacterium
CGAGGTCCATGACGCCGCGGCGTCCGTCCATCAACAGCACCACGCGGCGCAAGTTCGCCCGGCCGCGCAGATAGGCGAAGATGAGGCGCTGCCACTCGGCCGCCAGGCTCTTCGAGGCCTTGGCATAGCCGTAACCCGGCAGATCCACCAGCATCAGCCGCTCGCCGAGCTTGAAGAAGTTGATCTCGCGGGTGCGGCCCGGCGTCTGAGAGACGCGCGCCAGCGTCTTGCGGCCGGTGAGCGCGTTGACCAGGCTGGATTTGCCCGCATTGGAACGGCCGACGAAGGCGACTTCCGGCAGACCTTGCGGCGGCAAACTATCGATCGATCCCGTTCCCCAAACGAATTCGCAGGGCCCGGCGAAAAGCTTGCGCGCCGCGAGCAGCGCCCCGTCGTCGTCTTGCGTGATCACTCGCTCGCCTGAACCTTGGAACGGTCGACCAACCGCCGGACGAAGGCGGGCGGCTTGAGGTTCTCGAACAGGTGTACCGGCACACCCTGGCGCTTCATCATGACGTATTGCTGGGTGACGGAGAGCAGATTGTTCCAGGTGTAGTAGATGACCAAGCCGGACGGGAAGGCGGCAAACATGAACGTCATCACCACCGGCATCAGCGCGAACATCTTGGCCTGGACGGGGTCGCCCGGCGCAGGGTTCAGCTTGGTCTGAACCCACTGCGTGATGCCCATCAGAATCGGCCAGATGCCGACCGAGAGGAATACCGGCACGAAGCTGGGGACGTGATAGGGCAGAAGGCCGAACAGATTGATAAACGACGTCGGGTCCGGCGCCGATAGGTCTTTGATCCAGCCGTAGAACGGCGCGTGATACATCTCGATGGTGACGAACATCACCTTGTAAAGCGAGAACAGGATGGGGATCTGGACCACCATTGGCAGGCAGCCCGTCAAGGGGTTCACCTTCTCCCGCTTGTAGAGCTCCATCATTTCCTGTTGCTGTCGCGCCTGGTCGTCGGCGTAGAGCTTCTTGATGCGTTCCATCTCCGGCTGGACTTTTTTCATCTTGCTCATCGATTTGAACGACGAGTTGGCCAGCGGGAAGAGCAGCGCGCGGATGACCACCGTCGCCAGGATGATGGCGAGGCCGAAATTGCCGAGATAGCGGTAGAATTTGTCGAGCAGCCAGAACAGCGGCTGGGTGATGAAGATGAACCAGCCCCAATCGACCGCGTAGTCGAAGCGTGCGATGCCGAGCGTGTGCTCGTAGCTGCGCAGCGTGTCGACGACCTTGGCGCCGGCGAACAGCCGTTGGGTCACCGTCGCGGATTGGCCGGGTTCCAGCGTACGGTCCGGCAGGCTGTAATTGGCCTGATAAGACTTGTCGCCGCCGAACGGCGTGGCGCGATAAGCGCCGTCGAATTTGGCGTTCTGCGGCGGGATAAGCGCCGCCATCCAGTATTTGTCGGTGATGCCGAGCCAGCCCCCCGTCGAACTGAAGGTCTCGGGCGGCGTGCCGGCATCCTTGAAGTGATCGTAGGTCGGATCCTGCAGCTTGTCGCCCGCGACGCCGACGAAACCCTCGTGCAGCACCCAATAGGTCTGATGCTTGGGCACGCCGTCGCGGACCACCAGCGCGTACGGATAGAGCGTCGTCTTCTCGTCCGATTTGTTCACCACGCTGTCGGTGACGGTGAACATGTATTGGTCGTCGACCGAGATGGTTCGGGTGAAGATCAGGCCTTGGCCGTCGTCCCAGGTCAGCGTCACCGGGTTTCCGGGCGACAGCACCGAACCGCTCTTGAGCTGCCACGGCGTTTTGTCGCCGGGTACCGCGATCTTCGACTTGCCCGCCGTCCAGCCGAATTCGGCGAAATAGGGATAAGCCGTGCCCGTCGGCGCCAACAGATCGACCTCCGGGCTCTTGGGATCGACGGTGTCGTGATATTTCTTGAGCCTCAGATCGTCGAAGCGCGCGCCTACCAGCCGCAGCGAGCCGTCCACCGTCGGCGTTTGAATGCGGACGCGAGCCCCGCCGCGCTTCAGCGCTTCGGCGCGCGTCAGATGCGGGGGCTCGCCGCTGGAGGCCGTCGGCGCGGCGACGCCGGCCGGCGCGGGTTCGGCGGCTTGCTCCTTCTTCTCCTGCTGATGGAGCAAGGCTTGGCGTGCCTGCTCGGTCTTCAGCTGCGGCGCCGCGACGAAATACTGCCAGCCGACCAACACGAGCGCGGACAAGCCGACGGCCAGAATAAGATTGCGATTGTCGTTCATTGAATTCCTATCGCGGTGGAACGGGATCGTGGCCGTGCGAGCCGCCCAGCCATGTGATCGGATGGCAGCGCGCCAGCCGGCGCATGGCTAGCACGAAACCGCGCGCGGGTCCGTGCAGCTTGATTGCTTCGATGGCGTATTCGGAACAGGTCGGCGTGAAGCGGCAGGACGGCGGCAGCATGGGAGAGATGAACAGGCGATAGAAACGGATCGGCACGATCAGCAAGGCGGATACCGCGCGCCGCAAACGCTCGCTCATCAGATCGATCACGGACGGCCTCCCGACTTTGTCCCGTTCAGCTTCAGATGGGCCGCGGCCAGCGCCGCGGCAAGGTCCTCGAGAAGACCATCGAACGGCCGGCTCAGCGTGTTCGGCCTGGCGACCAGAACATAGTCAGTACGTTCCCGTCCCGAAAGGGGCAGGA
>JAGWVX010000416.1 GCA_018970685.1 Alphaproteobacteria bacterium
CTTGGGCAGATACGCGCCGCAGCCAATGATATGCGAACGGATCACGAGGCAACCGCCTCCTGGCCCGGCATTCCGACGCCGGCCCTGTCCGCGATGATGCATTTATTGATACCGGCTTCGGCCATATCGACGGCCATGTCGATGGCGCTGGCGAAGCCGAGAGCATCCGTGCCTCCGTGGCTTTTGACGACGACGCCGTTCAAGCCCAGGAACATGCCGCCGTTAGAGGCGCGCGGATCCAGCTTGCGGCGCAACGCATTCAGCGCACCGCTTGCCAGCAACGCCCCGAGCCGCGCCATGATGGAGCGTTTCAGCGCACTGCGCAGATAGCTCACAACTAGCTTGGCCGTACCTTCTGCCGTCTTGAGAGCGATATTGCCAGTGAAACCGTCGGTTACCACCACGTCCACTGTTCCCTCGGCAATGTCATCCCCCTCGATAAACCCATGGAATTCCATCGGCAGGGACGTGTCGCGCAGCATCTGTGCCGCATTCTTCACCGCGTCGTGGCCCTTGACCTCTTCGGAACCGACGTTGAGCAGGCCTACTGTTGGCCGCTCTATACCGAGCACGGCCCGCGCGAAGGCTTCGCCCATCACCGCAAAATCCACAAGTTGATCGGCATCGCATTCGACGTTCGCGCCGATGTCGAGAACGACGCACTGCCCGCGTTTGGTCGGCCAGATACCGGCGATCGCCGGTCGGGAAATGCCTTCGATGACGCGCAGCTGCACCATCGACATCGCCATTAGGGCGCCCGTGTTGCCGGCCGAGACGACAACCTCGGCTTCGCCGCTCTTCACCGATTCGATCGCGCGCCACATGCTGGTGTTGCGGCCGCGGCGCAGCGCCAAACTCGGTTTCTCGTCCATACGCACATGCGCCTCGGCGTGGCGTACGGTGACCCGTGAGGTCAGCTTGGCGCGACGTTTCCCCAAAAGCGCGTTAAGCGCGCTCTGGTCGCCATGGAGAATGAATTTCACCTTTGGATGGCGCTGCACGGCCCGGGCGAGTGCGGACACCACAATGGACGGCCCAGCATCACCGCCCATCGCATCAATCGAAACCGTTAATTCTCGGGACACGATAGCAACTGCCCCTCAGAGTGGCCGCCGAACCCGACCTGTCAGGCTTTGGCCTTTGCCACTTCGCGGCCGTCATAATGGCCGCAAGCGCCGCAAACGTGGTGCGGCCGCTTCTGTTCGCCACAATTCGGGCATTCGTTGTGGGAAGTCGGCGCCAGACGATGATGCGCCCTGCGCATGTTGCGCCGCGATGGCGACTTTTTTCTCTTAGGGACCGCCATGGCGGAACATCTCTCCATTACGCTCGCAGGACAGGAAAAAAGGCACGCGAACAGGCACGTGACCGTCCGGACCGGCAGGCAAAGCAAGGGGCGGAGTGAACAGGAAACCGTCTCCGGTTTCAAGCGCGAAAAATGGCGGTTTTCCGCGATTCAACTACCTTGCTTAAGGCTTTTCAGCATGGCAAATGGGCTTTCCGGCGTCTCCGCGTGTTCTTTGGGCGACTCGAAAGTGGCGCCCTCTTTCCGGGGATAGGGATCGATGGCCAGGACGAATTCTTCTAGTAGCGGCCCTGCCAGATCGTAATCGAGATTATTGATCTCCTCCGGCACGTCGTCGTTACCTGCGGCCAGCGTTAACTCGCCGCCATCGGCGTGAGAGTGCGGCACATAATGCAGCTCGCGCGCGAGGTGTCTGGCGATGTGCGTGCTCACCGGCTCAAGCGTCGCCACGCAGCTTTGTACGATGTCGGCGCTCAACTCGGCCTCAAACGCGAAACGGTTTTGAGATGTCCGGCGAAGCTCCACGCCGGCGGTAAAGGCGCGGACGGTATCGACCCCGGCCCAGCGCGCCAGCGCCTCCAACTCGTCGCTGCGCGCCGCAACAACGACATGACTGCCAGCCTGTGACAGATCGCCGAGATCAAAAACATGGCAGATAGGCAGCGCTCGCTGGTTCATCGTTTTACTCCTCGTCCGGCAACGGGCCGAAATCGAGTTCGCCGTTTTCGAGATCGCTGGCCGCCAGGTGCGCCTTCGCTCTCAGCACGTAGCGTGCCAGCACCTTCGCGGAGGGCTCGTTCGCTCCTCTATATAGGTTGCGGATCAACGCCGCTTCCATGGCAGCCTCGTCTTTCGCCTCTCCGTAAGCCCGCATCCGGCCGTAAAAGGCCTTAGCGAGCTTTTTGAGCCGCTTTCCGATGCCTATATCGCCTGCCCCAAGCTCGCGTAGGGCCTCGTCGAAAGTGATAAAGACGGTATCAACGAAAGCTTGCGACAAGGCGGTCGCCCCGGCGGCGGTCAGCCGGCTCAGGACCAGCCAAGCATGCAGAGCGACAAGGTCGAACCGCCCGTCGAGCGTGTCTTGAACGCCCAGCGTTAAGAAAAAGACAGGTTCGCGGGCTCGCGCCACCAAAGCTTGGTTAAGGCACGCGGCCGTATGCTTACGATCCTTGCTCCTGCGCAGCGCGTTTAGCATTATTCGGAGTCTCCAGGCGGGAATGTCTTGCATGTGAGGCGCCCCAAGGCTAGCACATCCGGGCGAGAGAAAACGGATCAAGGTCCACAAAGGTATGAAAAAGCTTGCACTTTCTGCTCTCAGCCTGATGCTTCTTACTGGC
>JAGWVX010000417.1 GCA_018970685.1 Alphaproteobacteria bacterium
GGCAGTCTTTCAGTCGGCAAGATCACCTGGCATGAAGAGCCGCCTCCGCCGGCTGTGGAGGCGCCCCTGAAATCCGATCGCGCCGCTCTCGTCGATGGAAATCCCAAGACCGTGTGGCGCGCCACGCCCGGCGAGCAGGCGATCATCGACCTCAGCCGCGTGCGCGATTTCGGAGGCGTGCGTCTCGACTGGGCCGGCCGTGCGCCGCGCGCCTATGAAGTGGCCGTTTCCACCGACGGCCACGGCTGGTTTGCCGGCAAACGCATCGCCGACAGCGACGGCGGCACCGATCTTGTCGCGCTGGGTGAGATCGACGCCCGTTACATCCGCATCGCGGTCTCCGGCACGGCCGCGCTCGCGGAGGTCTCGCTTCTGCCGCTCGCGGTGGGAGAGCACGCAAACGATCTCTTGCGCATGGCGGCGAAGCTCGCCCCTAAGGGCGACTATCCGCGCGCCTATTTGGGCCGGCAATCCTATTGGACGCTGATTGGAGTCGCCGGCGGCGGATCGCGCTCTTCGCTGTTGTCCGAGGACGGGGCGGTCGAACTCGGTCCCGAGGGAGCAAGCCTCGAACCTTTCGTCAAAATGGGCCGGAAGCGGCTGAGTTGGGCGGACGTCGCGATCGAGCAAAACCTCAAGGGCGGCGATCTGCCTATGCCCGGCGTCGAGTGGCGTACGAAAGGCATGAGCCTCGACGTGCGCGCCTTCGCTTTCGGTGATTCCTCTCATCCCTTTGCGCTGGCGCGTTATGACCTGCGCAACACCGGTGCGAAACGCCGCGATTTCGAACTCGAACTTGCGGTGCGCCCGATGCAGGTCAACCCGCCGGCCCAATTCCTGACGCGTCCGGGCGGCTTTAGCCCCATTAGGCATTTGAAACTTGGGCCCGACTTCGCCGAGATTAACGGTCGGCCTGCGTTCTATTTGTGGACACGTCCGACATCGCGTGTTGCGGGAACCTTTCAAGCCGGCGCCCCGTTCGCCGGAATGACGTCCGACGAAGCACGTGAAGCCGACGGCCTCGCCGCCGGAGCCTATGGTTTTGCGATGACGTTGAGGCCCCGCGAGAAGCGCTCGGTTGTCGTCGTCTATCCGCTGTCGGACGACCGCGCTCCGCCGGCAAAGATGCGGCCTGACGCGATTGAGGCGCAAGTTGCGCAGCGCTGGCGGGAAACGCTCTCGGGGACGCGGCTGACCCTGCCGAAAGGTGCGCCGGAAATCGGCCAGAACGTAGATCTCGCCGTTGCCTATATCCTGATGTTGAAGGATCACGATCTACTGAAGCCGGGCGCGCGTTCTTACGATCGCGCCTGGATCAGGGACGGAGCGATGATCGCGGAAGCTCTTCTGCGTACCGGCCATTTCGATGTCGCAGTGGACTTCTTCAAAGCTTATGCGCCCTTCGTTTTTGCGTCCGGCAAGGTGCCGTGCTGCGTCGATGCGCGCGGCGCGGACCCGACGCCGGAAAACGATTCCAACGGCGAATTCGCCTGGCTGGCCGGCGAACTCATACGCTACGGGTGGAAACCCGACGAGGCGCGCCCCTACTGGCCGCGGGTGCGCGCCGCCTTGGCTTATCTCGATCAAGAGCGCCAATCCGAGCGCACGCCGGCGAACCAGACGCCCGAAACGCAAAATCTCTACGGCCTCTTGCCGCCGTCGATCAGTCACGAAGGTTATTCCGACAAACCTGCCTTTTCCTATTGGGACGATCTTTGGGCCTTGAAGGGTTATCGCGGCGGAGCGGTTCTCGCGCGGGCATTGGGCGATGACGCGGAAGCGCAAAGGCTGACGCAAACAAGCGAGGAATTTGCCGGCGACCTTAAAGCCTCGATTCTCGCGACGGCGCGCAAATTTCACGAAGACACGATCTCGGGCGCGGCAGATCGCGGCGATTTCGATCCGACTTCGACCACGATCGGATTGACCACCGGCGCGCACCGGGACGACGTCCCGCCGGATCTCGCCCGCAACACCTTCGACGCTTACTGGGCGCGTCTTGTCGAACGCCAAGCCAAACCGGCCGGTTACACGCCGTATGAATTGCGCAGCATCGCCGCTTTTCTGCGCTTGAAGCAGCCGGCGCGGGCGCGTGCCGCGCTCGGCTATTTTCTTGCCGATCAAGCTCCGCCGGCATGGCGTCAATGGGCGGAAGTTGTCGCGGTGCCGCGCCGCAAAGAAACGTTTCTCGGCGATCTGCCGCACGGCTGGGTCGAATCCGACTTTCTGCGTTCGGCGCTGGACCTTTTCGCCTATGAGCGGCCGGACACGCGGCAGATGGTTCTCATAGAAGGGTTTGACCCGGCTTGGGCACGCCTCGGCGAGACGCGCTTGGATCATTTGCATACGCCTTATGGCGAGCTTTCGCTGCGTGTGAGCCAATCCGGCGGGGCTCTCGATCTGGCCTACGACGCCGAAGCCGCGCCGCCGGGCGGATTCGTCATCGATGTGGCGACGCTGATGGGCAAGGACGCTCGCGTCGTCGTTGACGGCAAAGCGGCTAGTGTTCCGGATAACGGCGAGTTGATACTGCACGAGGCCCGCGCCGATGTGGAAATTTCGAAAGGCGCGAGATGATCAGGTTTCTTGGATTGTTGAGCCTGACGACCGCCTTCGCGGCGCTTTGCGGATGCGCG
>JAGWVX010000418.1 GCA_018970685.1 Alphaproteobacteria bacterium
AGGTGCCCTGCACGATCCCCTGGCTGCCGATATAGATCCACGATCCGGCCGTCATCTGGCCGTACATCATCAGGCCTTTGCGATCGAGTTCGTTGAAGTGGTCCCAGGTGGCCCAGCGCGGAACCAGATTGGAATTGGCGATCAGCACGCGCGGCGCATCTTCATGCGTGCGGAAGACGCCGACCGGCTTGCCCGACTGCACCAGCAGCGTCTCGTTGCTCTCGAGCCGCCGCAGCGCCGCAACGATGGCGTTGAAGCAGTCCCAGTTGCGCGCCGCCTTGCCGATGCCGCCATAGACGACCAGCTCCTCGGGCCGCTCGGCGACCTCGGGATCGAGATTGTTCATCAAGAGCCGCATCGGCGCTTCGGTCAGCCAGCTCTTGGCGGTCAGTTCGCTGCCGCGCGGCGCACGGATAACGGGCGTATTGCGAAGTTCGGTGGTCATGCTGTCCCTGCCAAAGCTCTCACGGTTCGAACATATCGCGCCTTGATGTCGGGCGCGGCTTGATGGCGACCGCGGCGCACCACAACCTTTCCGCCCACGACGACATCGCGGACAAGATTGGTGCGCGCGCCGAACACCAGCGTGTCGATGACCGCGTCGCCGCTGCGCCCGGCCAAAGCGGCGGCTTCGCCATCGGCAACAATCCAGTCGGCGTGCTGCCCCACGGCGATCGCGCCGGCCGCGCGGCCGCTCACCGCCGTGTCCGCCGCCGCAAGCCACAGATCGGCACCGCGATGCGGCGGGCCTTCGTTTTCCGGCATGCGCTTGCGCCGCGCGAGTCGAGCGCCATAATCGAGCCAGCGCAGTTCTTCGCTCGGATCGACGGTCACATGGCTGTCGGAACCGATGCCGAAGCGGCCGCCTTGTGCGCGATAAGCGTCGAACGGAAAAATCCCGTCCGCGAGATTGCCTTCCGTCGAAGGGCACAGCACCGCCGTCGCGCCGGAGCGCGCCAGGCCCGCTATCTCAGCTTCGCTCACATGCGTTGCATGCACCAACGCCCAATGCTTGCCGACCGGACAGTGATCGAGCAGCCATGCCGCCGGCGTTTGCCCGGTATGCGCGCGACAGCGTTCCACCTCGGCGGTCTGTTCGGCGACATGAATATGCACCGGCATGTCGCTACGCAGGCGCGCCAGCACATATTCGATATCCACGGCCGGTACCGCGCGCAGGCTGTGGAACGCCACGCCGATATGCGCGCCGTCCGCTTCAAACGCCGCCAGGCGCTCCAGGAAAATCTCCGGCGTCTGGGTGAAGCGGCGCTGCTCCGGCAATGGGGCTCCTCCAAAATCGCTGGTCCGGTACAGCACCGGCAAAAGCGTCAGGGCGATCCCCGTTTCACGCGCCGCCTCGATCAGCGCAGCGGCCATGCGATCCGTGGCATAGGGTTTTCCGTCGCGCTGATGGTGCAGGTAATGGAATTCGCAGACGCTGGTGTAGCCCGCGCGCAGCATCTCCAGATAAGCCTGCGCGGCAATGGCGCGAACGTCGTCAGGTTCGAGCTGCGCCGCAAAGCGGTACATCAGCGCCCGCCATCCCCAGAAATCATCGCCCTCCGCCACTTGCCGCTCCGCAAGACCCGCCATGCCGCGCTGGAACGCATGGCTGTGCAGATTCGCCATCCCGGGCATCACGCAGCCGCGCAGGACCTCGGCCGTCTCGTCTTCCGGCACCTCGCCGCCGATGGATTGGATGATGCCGCGGTCGTCCACGCCGATGTTCGCCGGGCCGCTCCAGCCTTGCGGCAACCTTGCCGCTTCGCATCGAAACCAGCGCAGATTCATGACAGTATTGTACTACATTGGCGGGTGGATCGATATTGTATATACAATTAGATGTCATGAAAATTCGCGTCAACCGGGCAGAAACTCGTCGGACATGACCCAGCGATCCGTGCGCCTTGTGATGGACTGCCACGCTGCCGCGATGGTCGAGGGCGGCGCTCCCTACGGCATGATCCGCGACGCCGCACTTGTCATGGAGGGCGAGCAGATCGCCTGGATCGGGCCGCGCGGCGATCTGCCGAAAACCTGGTCCGAACGCGCAGACCGGGTCGACCGCCTCGACGGACGCTGGATCACTCCCGGCCTGATCGATCCGCACACCCATCTGATCTTCGGCGGCAACCGGATCGACGAATTCGAGGCACGCAATACCGGTGCCTCTTACGCCGAGATCGCCGCGGCCGGCGGCGGTATCCTTTCCACCGTGCGCGCAACCCGCGCCGCCTCGGAAGAAGACCTGGCTGCCGGCGGCGCCGAGAGGTTGCGCGCCCTCGCCGCCGACGGCGTCTGCCTGGCGGAAGTGAAAAGCGGCTACGGCCTCGATCTCGATACCGAATTGAAGATGCTGCGGGCGGCACGGCGTGCCGGCCAGCTTGCCGGTGTCGAAGTCGTCACGACTTATCTGGGCCTTCACGCCCTGCCGCCGGAATATCGCGGCGACCGCGCGGGGTATCTCGACCATGTTTGCAACGCCGCTCTTCCGGAAGTGGCGAAACGCGGCGGCGCGGATGCGGTGGACGCCTTCTGCGAAACTATCGCCTTCACGCCGGAAGAAACCGAACGCTATTTCCGCCGCGCGCAGCAGCTTGGTCTGAAGATCAAGCTG
>JAGWVX010000419.1 GCA_018970685.1 Alphaproteobacteria bacterium
GGCGCCGGCGCCCGGCTCCAATCCAGCCTTCCTGCAACAGCAGAACTCCCAGCGCGATGCCATACTGGCCGCCCTCAACCTCAACATCTTCGCCCGCCACGCCGACCGCGTGCGCATGGCCAACATCGCCCAGATGGTGAACGTGTTGCAGGCGATGCTGATGACCGACGGCCCCAAGATGGTGAGGACCCCTACTTACTACGTCTTCAAGATGTATGTGCCGTTCCAGGACGCCGTCTTCCTGCCCGTCGCCTATGACGCGGGAACCTACACCGAGGGCGACGTCACCCTGCCGCGCATCGATGCCATCGCCGCCAAGACCAAGGACGGCAAGATCGTCGTCTCGCTGACCAACCTCGATCCGGACCGGCCGGCGGATTTCGCCGTCGCGGTGCCCGGCGCGACGGCGGCGCATGGCGAGGTGCTGACGGCGCCGAAGGTGAACTCGGTCAACACTTTCGCGGCGCCCGGCACCGTCGTGCCCAAGCCGGTGTCGGCTGAGGTCGCGGACGGCAAGCTGTCGGTCGCGCTCCCGCCGGCGTCCGTCACGGTCCTCACGCTGCAATAGCTGCGCGCACCCGCGGGATCAGTCGGGCGTCGGTTCCGTTTTCGGCCGCGGGTTGAAGTCGTCCGGAATGTGATTGGGAATGCCGAGCTGCAGGTCCGTCGGCACGATGCCGATCTGCTTGCAGCCGTAATGCCCCGACAGCGCCGAAGGCTGCGTGTCCACCAGCTTGGGCGGAATGATCGCATAGCTTGCGGGCAGCGGCGGAGCCTTGCCCTCAAGCCGTGCCGGATCGAAGGCGCCGGTGAGATCGGTGATGTCGGGCGTCAAAGCGTCTTGGGGGCCGAGGTCCTTCTGGCCGTATTTTTTTTCGCCGCGCTCCCGCGCCTTAAGCTCGTCGGGCAAATTCGCTAGCGGAATGAGGCCCATCACCGCATCGACGAATTTCACCACGGAGGCGTGGCTGCCGTGCGCGTGGTCGATGGCGTGCACGCGCGCATAGGGCGAGATCAGGATTAACGGCACGCGCGGCCCGTCGGAGACCGGCACCGCGTCGTTGGCGCCCGAGATATTGCGCTGATGGACGCGGTCGGCCGGCGGCACATGATCGTAGTCGCCCTCCGAATCGTCCCAGGTGATGATGATCGCGCTTTCCTTCCAATAAGGGCTTGCGGCGATCGCGTTCACGGCGCGCGCGACGAGCGCTTCCGAGATCATCGCGTCCGAATAGCCGGGATGATCGTCGTCGCCAAGAAAAGTTTCCGCCGCTCTGGGATCGGCCGGCGAAAGGCCTGCGATATTCTGGTAGCCGCCCTTCACGTAAAAGACGCCGCCGGTCTTGGGCAGCGCGCCGTGCGCGACATCCTGGAAGAAATCGTCGAGCCCGCGCAGCTTTTCCCGCATTGCGGGGTTGTTCGCGATATAGCCGAAATATTGCGGCCCGTTGTGATGGGTGATGTAGGACGCATGCAGCCCGCCCGCGTCGACGGGATCGGCGCCGGTCGTCGGCTCGCGGTCGTAGCCTTCCTCGTACCAGCGCCAGGCGACCGGCGCCTGCCCGGCGGCCGTCACCGCGACGATGTCGTCGCGCACGTCGTCCAGATCGTCGTCCGGCAATTCGTCCTTTTTCACCACCGAACCCAGGCTGCCGCGCGCCAGGGTGAGCGGCAGCGATGCATAGGTCTGGTTGTACTGCACGGAATCGTGGTGGTAGACGGTGAAATCGTAGGGATTGACGGGCACCTTCTTGCGCCTGTCGAAAGGCGATCCCCAGTAAGGATCGGCGTCGTTGACGACCGGCTCGCCGGGGCCGGACTCGCCGTTGCCGGAATAGCCCTGCTCGGGATGTTCGATCCACTGCGTGGCGCCGGTCTGCGCGGCGATGATATCGAGATTGCCCGGCGTGGACGGGCCGGTGATCTCCTGGAATATGTTGTCCGCCAGCGTGAAGCGGTCGGCGTAGCGCCAGAGGAAAGGAACCGTATCGCAGTCCTCGTAAGCCATGGTGAGCTCGCCGAACTGCTTGGCCATGATCGTGGGAAGCTCGTTGCCCGCAAATTTGCGCTCCTCGGTGAGGGCGAAGCGGTCCATGCGCGCGGTGCCGTCGAGCACGTGCATCTTGTCCACGAGCGACGGATGCGAATGATCGACGTCATCCGTGTCGGCGGCAAACTGGGCGGGCCCGATGCGGAAGGGCCGGATCGTCGTGGCCGAGCCGTCGAGATTCATCAGCGGCTGCGTGAACCCGGGCGTCTGGGACTCCGGCTGGCTGAACAGGCCGTTGGCGCCCGGGAAGGTGCCGAAATAGGAATCGAAGCTGCGGTTCTCCTGATAAAGCACGAAGACATATTTTATGTGCCGGCGCAGCAGCGCCACGACCTGCGCATGCGACAGCTGCGGTTCGTTCGCCGCCGCGACCACATAGGGGCTGACCTCCGGGCCTGGGGCGGTATCGATCGTCGCGGCCCAGCCGGCGGACGCCGGCATCCCCAATGCGGCGGTCGAAAGAAGAAGAGCGCAGAGACGGTGAAACGGGCGCACGGCAACACTCCATCTTGATTGTCGATTCCGCCGCGAGTTTATGGCCGTCGGCGCCGTTTTTGGTTGACGA
>JAGWVX010000420.1 GCA_018970685.1 Alphaproteobacteria bacterium
TCCCCGGCCCGGAAACTAGCGGTTTGTCCTTGCTTTTCCAACACATTTTTCGTCACAGATCGCGGATCACCAGCGGAGGCCGCCGGCTAAAACCCGCGGAATCCCTGCCAGATCGCCTACAACCTTGGCTATTTCCAGGCCAGCCCCGCCGAGAATGTCAGCAACCTCATCACTTTGCCCCGTCCCGATTTCGACGAAAAACCGGCCTTTCGGGCACAACCGCCGGGCAATTTCTGGCGCCAGCGCGCGGTAAGCAGACAATCCATCCGCCCCCCCGTCAAGCGCCTGGCGCGGTTCAAAGCGTGAGACCTCCGACTGGAGACCGGCGATGTCCGAAGCTCTGATATAGGGAGGATTAGATAGAACGACATCGTAAGGGCCGTCTGCCGCGTCCGCCCAATCGCCGGCACATATCGCGCAACGGCTTCCAAGGTCGTGTTTGGCGATATTGCGGATCGCGTAGCCGCGCGCTTTTTCTGACTTTTCAATACCTAAGCCGCGTGAATTGATAAATTCCTTGAGAAAGGCGACGAGCAGACAAGCGGTCCCCGTGCCGAAATCAAGAACGTTCAAAGGAACGGTGCGATCAGGGAAAGCGGCAAGAGCCGTCTCGATGATCGTTTCGGTCTCGGGGCGCGGGATTAGAACACCAGGTCCAACCTCAAATTCCAAACTCCAGAATTCTTTGCGGCCCGTGATGTAAGCGAGCGGTTCGCGGGCCTCACGCCGGCTCACAAACGACTCGAAAACGACGCCGTCGCCTCTCGCGTGTGCCCACAGCAGGCGAGCATCCAGACGGGGGTTGTCCACCCCAACGGCAGCGAGGCGACGAGCCGTGTCGGTCAGGAGCGAATCGCTCACACGTCGTCCGCCTCCAGCTCGGCCAGTCGGCTGGCCTGATCTTCGGTAACCAAGGCATCGACGATGTCGCCGAGTTCGTCGCCTGAAATGATCCGATCAAGCTTGTAGAGCGTTAAATTGATACGGTGGTCGGTAACCCGTCCCTGCGGAAAGTTGTAGGTGCGGATGCGCTCCGAGCGATCACCCGAGCCGACCATGCTTTTGCGGTCGGCGGCGCGGGCGCTGTCGACGCGCTGACGTTCCATTTCGTAAAGCTTCGCCTTCAGCATTTTCATAGCTTGCGCCTTGTTCTTATGCTGGGACTTTTCCGTCTGCTGCGCCACGGCGATACCCGTCGGCAGATGGGTGATGCGCACGGCGCTCTCGGTTTTGTTGACGTGCTGCCCGCCGGCGCCCTGCGCACGATAGACGTCGATGCGCAAATCCTTGTCGTTGACGACGACATCGACGTCCTCCGGTTCGGGCAGCACTGCGACGGTAGCCGCCGACGTGTGGATCCGCCCGCTGGCCTCCGTAACCGGCACGCGTTGGACACGATGCACCCCGCTCTCAAATTTCAGCTTGGCGTAGACGCCGGTGCCATCCACTTCGAGGGTTGCGTCCTTGATGCCACCCAAATCGCTTTCGCTAACGGACATTAACTCCGTGCGCCAACCCTGCAGCTGACAATATCGCTGATACATTCCGAGCAAGTCAGCAGCGAACAGAGCCGCCTCGTCACCGCCCGTGCCGGCACGGATTTCGATGATGGCCGACGAGGAGTCAGCCGCATCCTTGGGAAGAAGCCTGATCTTCAGGTCGCGCTCAAGCTTCTCCATTTGCGGCTTCAATTCGACGCGTTCCTGTTCGGCGAGCGTGCGCATCTCGATGTCGGTCGAGGAATCGTTGACCAGTGCGTCGGCTTCGGCGAGTTGCTTTTCTGCCGAACGATAGGCCTCCACGGCTGCAATCACGGGCGCCAATTCGGCATGTTCCTTCGAGAGCTTCACGTAAGCTCCGCCCGCAACACCAGAGGCGAGTTCGGCCTCCAAGGCATGGAAGCGGTCAAGCAAGCGTTCGAGTTTGGCCGTGGGAATCATTGCGGCATCTTACCTACCCGACCGGGGGCAGCGAAAAAACAGATGCGCGGCGCCTTGCTACTGCGCGGCTTCGAGTGCTTTTCCGCGGGTCGCCTCGATTTCGGCGGCCTTTTTCTCGCAAAGTTCGACGATATGCTCGACAAGGTCCTGGTTGTTGAGGCGGTAGGACGGTTCGCCATTGAGGTAGATTTGGCCGTGCCCCTTGCCGGCACCGCCGCCTGTGAAGCCGAGATCGGTCTCGCGCGCCTCGCCTGGTCCATTCACCACGCAACCGATGATCGACAACGACATCGGCGTGGTGATGTGCTTCAAGCGATCTTCCAATACTTTCACGGTGTCGATGACGTTGAATCCCTGACGCGCGCAAGACGGACAGGAGATGATGTTCACGCCACGATGGCGCAGATTCAACGACTTCAGAATGTCGAAGCCGACGCGAATCTCTTCCTCGGGATTGGCCGAAAGTGAAACACGGATCGTGTCTCCGATGCCGCTCCACAACAGCATGCCCATGCCGATCGAAGATTTCACCGTGCCCGAGATCATGCCGCCCGCTTCAGTAATGCCGAGGTGCAACGGACAGTCGATCGCCTCGGCCAAGGACTGATAGGCCGCAACCGCAAGAAAAGGATCGGAGGCTTTCACCGAAATCTTGTATTCGCGAAAATCATTA
>JAGWVX010000421.1 GCA_018970685.1 Alphaproteobacteria bacterium
GATGTTCAAATCGAGCAGAATCATCGACGAGACGAGTAGCGTGATGCCGTCGAACCAACGCCGGTACCGGTGCCGTGGCTATTACGCGAAGGAAGGCTTAAGTATTTCTTGCCCATGCCTAATAGGCATCAGCAATCGTAAATTCTATCACAGGTTGACATTATTCAAAAACGCGCGAACTGTAAGTTACCAAGCCGTTCCTTGATTTCCTTCACATTTTCGAGCCATTAAAAGCTCGCAACCAATGGGGAGTTCCCGAATGGCGTTCGATGGCCTGATGACGGGCAAGCGCGGCCTCATTATGGGCGTCGCCAACGACCGGTCGATCGCCTGGGGTATCGCCCAGAGCCTGCGGGAGGCCGGCGCCGAATTGGCGTTCACGTACCAGGGCGAAACCTTCAAAAAGCGGGTGGTGCCGCTGGTTGAGCCGCTCAAGCCGGCCGCCGTGCTCGACTGCGACGTCACCAACCCAGCGTCGATCGATGCGACATTTGCCGAGATCGACAAATTGTGGGGCGGGCTAGACTTCCTGGTCCATGCCGTTGCTTTCTCCGACAAAGAGCAGCTGAAAGGCCGTTACGTCGACACCACGGCCGATAATTTCGCGATGACGATGAACATCTCCTGCTTTTCGCTTACGGCGGTAGCGCAGCGTGCCGAAAAGTTGATGAAAAGCGGCGGCAGTCTGGTGACACTTACCTACTACGGCGCAGAAAAAGTGATGCCGCATTACAATGTGATGGGCGTAGCCAAAGCTGCGCTCGAAGCGAGCGTGCGCTATCTGGCCGAAGATCTCGGCAAGCAAGCCATTCGCGTCAATTCGATTTCGGCAGGACCGATCAAGACGCTCGCGGCGTCGGGCATTGGCGACTTTCGCTATATCCTGAAATGGAACGAGTATAACTCACCGCTCCGCCGCACGGTGACGATCGGCGAAGTGGGCAGCGCGGCATTGTTTCTGTTGTCCGATCTGGGAAAGGCTATTACCGGCGAGTGCATACATGTCGACGGTGGCTACAATATCATCGGCATGAAGGCGCCTGACGCCCCCGACATCGTCGTGGGCAAGAACGGGGACTGATGTCTCACAATTCTTTCGGCCATCTGTTCCGGGTCACCACTTTCGGCGAGAGTCACGGCCCGGCGCTGGGGTGCGTGGTGGATGGCTGTCCGCCCGGCATCCCGCTGGCCGAAAGCGACATCCAGGCCGATCTCGACCGACGCAAGCCGGGGCAATCGAAATTTGTCACCCAGCGTAAAGAACCCGACCGCGTGCGCATTCTCTCCGGCGTTTTCCGGGATGATCGAATGGAGCAGCAACTAACCACGGGCACGCCTATCGCATTGCTGATCGAGAATGTAGACGCGCGCTCAAAGGATTATTCTGACATCCGCGACAAATTCCGCCCCGGCCACGCCGACTACACCTATTGGGCCAAGTACGGCGTGCGCGATTACAAAGGGAGCGGTCGGGCCAGCGCCCGCGAAACCGCGGCGCGGGTGGCGGCTGGTGCGGTGGCGCGCAAGGTGCTGACCTCGCTCTACAAGAATATCCGCCTCCGCGGCGCGCTGATCCAGATGGGCACACAGGGCATCGAGCGCAAACGCTGGAACTGGGACGAGGTGGCGAAGAACCCATTCTTCTGCCCGGACCCCAAGGCAGTTGATCCGTGGACAGAATATCTGGAGGGTATACGCAAGAAAGGTTCTTCCTGCGGCGCCGTCGTGGAAGTCGTGGCCGAAGGCATTCCAGCCGGCCTCGGCGCACCGGTCTACGGCAAGCTGGACGCCGACCTCGCCGCCGCGCTGATGAGCATCAACGCGGTGAAGGGCGTGGAGATCGGCGACGGTTTCGCCACCGCCGCGCTGTCGGGTGAAGACAATGCCGACGAGATGCGCAAAGGGCGCGGCAAGCCGAAATTCCTTTCCAATCACGCAGGTGGCATCCTCGGCGGAATTTCCAGCGGACAGGCCATCGTGGCGCGTTTCGCGGTGAAGCCGACCTCATCCATCCTCACAACGCGCAGGACTGTCGACCTGGATGGCAACGAGACCGAAATCGTCACCAAAGGCCGCCACGATCCCTGCGTAGGAATCAGAGCCGTTCCGGTCGGCGAAGCGATGATGGCGCTAGTACTGGCCGATCATGCGCTGAGACACAGGGGGCAGACGGGCAATTAATTCATTTCGGGAGAGATAGGTTATGGACATGGTCATCGCCATTTTTTTCTGCATTGTCGTATTTCTGGCTTTAATCGCGTTGCTCGGCACGTTCTTCACCGTCAAGCAGCAGACCCGCGCCATCGTCGAACGCTTCGGCCGTTACGTGCGCACGGCGAAGCCCGGTCTGAACGTGAAGATCCCGTTCATCGACCACATCGTGCAGCGCGTCTCACTACGAGTGCAGCAGCTGATGGTCGAAGTGGAAACCAAAACGCAGGACAACGTTTTCGTGAAGGTGTCTATTGCCGTGCAGTACCGCGTGGTCGAAGGCAGCGAAGCAGACTCCTATTACAAGTTACAGGACCACGTCGACCAGATCAGCTCTTACGTGCTCGACGTGGTGCGCGCCAAGGTTCCGAAGATGGTACTCGACGAGGTGTT
>JAGWVX010000422.1 GCA_018970685.1 Alphaproteobacteria bacterium
AAAGCGCCTCTGCTGATTTTCCTGCACGGCTCCGGCGAGGCCGGCGGCGACGTTTTCAAGGTCATGACCAACGGACCTTGGAACTATGCCAAGGCACATGCGGAATTTCCCTTCATCGTCGTTGCGCCGCAGCTTTTGGTCGACGGGGAATGGAATCCCGAACAATTGAAAGCCTGGCTTGAGGATGTCGAGGCGCGCTTGCCGGTCGATCGGCGCCGCATCTATTTGACGGGCCTGTCGCGGGGCGGCGGCGGCACGTGGGACTTCGCGATGAGGTACCCCGATCTATTTGCCGCCATCGCGCCGGTGTCCGGTTATTCCAATCTCAAGCAACCCTGCGGCCTCAAGGGCGTCGGCATCTGGGCCTTCCACGGCGCCAAGGACGATATCGTCCCCATCGCCGACGAGGCGGCGCTCGTCGATCGGGCTCGCGCCTGTGGCGTCGACATCAATTACACCATTTATCCCGAAGGCAATCACAATGCCTGGGACGCGACCTATTCCGATCCGACTCTTTATGCCTGGCTTCTTTCGCACGAGCGGCCGTAATGACAAATGGAGCAATCGCCGTGACCGCACCGTCTCACACTCGCCGCAGCGTTCTCAAAGGGACTGCCTCGGTGGTGGTGCTTTCCGTTATGGCGCCGCCGGCGTACGCGAAAATTCGATCGGCGGACGATCGCTTCATCGACGACTTGATCGCAAAAATGAGCATCGAAGAGAAGGCCGGTCAGCTCAGCCTCTATTCGGATTCCACGCGCTTTGATTATGTGCGCGTCAATCCGGGTGCCGATGCGAAGAACAAGCTGCAGGTGGAAGCAGATATCGCCAAAGGCCTGATCACCGGTCTCTTCAACGGCATTGGCGTGGCGGGCGGGCGTGAACTGCAGAAAGTCGCCGTGGAGCAGTCGCGGCTTGGAATCCCGCTGATCTTTGCGGCCGATATCATTCACGGCGCGCGCACCGTTTTTCCGATTCCGCTGGGCGAAGCGGCCAGCTTCGACACCGATCTTGCAACGCGCACGGCGCGCGCGGCGGCAGTCGAGGCGACGGCGTTGGGGATACATTGGACATTCGCGCCTATGGTGGACATCGCGCGCGACGAGCGCTGGGGCCGCGTCGCCGAAGGCGCCGGCGAGGACACCTATCTCGGTTGCCGCTTCGCGGAAGCGCGAGTGCGCGGATTTCAGGGCGCCGGCCTCAAGGACGACGATTCGCTATTGGCCTGTCCGAAGCATTTCGCCGCTTACGGAGCCGTGATGGGCGGGATGGAGTACAACACGGCGGATATCCCGGAAACCACGTTGCGCCAGACTCATCTTCCCCCGTTCAAGGCCGCTTTTAATGCCGGCGCGATGTCGACCATGAGTTCGTTCAACGATATCGCGGGCGTGCCGTCGACCGGAAATCACCACTTGCTTACGGATATTCTGCGCAAGGAATGGAACTTCAAAGGCCTGGTCGTGTCCGATTTCACTTCGGAGGAGGAATTGATCGCGCACGGCTATGCGGCCGACGGCGCCGACGCCACGCGTAAGGCCATCACAGCCGGCTGCGACGTCAGCATGCAAAGCGGTCTCTACATGAAATATCTGCCGCAGCTGGTCCATGACGGCTTGGTGCCGCTCGCCGTCGTGGACGAGGCCGTCCGCCGCGTCTTGCGCGTCAAGAAGATGCTGGGCCTGTTTGACAATCCGTATCGGTCGCTCGATCCGGAACGCGAGACGACGCAGATCCGCTTGCCGGAAACGGTGGCGCTGGCGCGCGAGGCCGCGCGCAGGGCGGTCGTGCTGCTGAAGAATGACGGGCCGCTTTTGCCTTTGTCAAAGTCGGGCACGAAGATCGCGCTCATCGGTCCGTTCGGCGCGGACCGCGACAATCTCATGGGGCCGTGGGCGGTCTTCCCGGATGTCGCCTCCGGCGTGACGTTGGAAGAAGGCCTGCGCGCAGCCATGGCGGACCCGAAATTGTTGTCGGTGGTCAAGGGCAGCGATATCGAGGCGCCGGTTGACGGCGGCATCGACGCGGCTGTTGCGGCCGCCAAAGCGTCGGACGTGGTGCTGCTGGCCATCGGCGAGGGCGCCGACATGTCGGGAGAGGCCGAGTCGCGCGTTGAAATCTGCGTCCCGAAACCGCAGCAAGCGCTCGCCGAGGCCGTAGCTTCCGTCGGCAAACCCGTTGTCGTGCTTTTGCGCCACGGCAGGGCAATCGCCTTGACCGGCGCCGTTCGCGACGCGCAGGCGATCATGGCGACCTGGTTTCTCGGCAGCGAGACAGGGCATGCGCTGGCCGATCTTGTCTTTGGCGACGTCGGCCCGTCCGGCCGGTTGCCCGTCAGCTTCCCGCAGGCTTCGGGCCAGGAGCCGTTCTTCTACAATCACCGCTCGACGGGGCGCCCGCAGATCTCGCCGGCGGATCCGATGTATAAGGCTCGCTACCGCGAGGTGACCAACGAAGCGCTCTTTCCATTTGGCCATGGCCTTACCTATGGCCAGGTTTCCTACGGTGCGACGTTGATCGGACAGTCGGAACTTGCCTGGGACGGTACGCTCACGGTCTCGGCCGAGATTGCGAATGCGGGGCCGCGT
>JAGWVX010000423.1 GCA_018970685.1 Alphaproteobacteria bacterium
GGCGCAGCGGGTTGATCCCGACCGGCGGTGTCGTCGGCAATCTCGGTCGAGGCCGCGTAATGCTGATCGGCGACGCAGCCGGCCTGGTTTCCCCCGTCACGGGCGGCGGCATCCATACGGCGCTCAGCTTCGGACGGCGTGCCGCGCAACTGGTTTCGGACTACCTGAATGATCGCGGCCTTGCGCCCGCCAAGGTGCTGGCGCGCGAAGTGCCGCGGTATCGCGCCAAGTTGGCTCTGCGCGCGTTGCTCGATCTGGCGCCGCCGAATGTGCTGATCAACGCCGCGCTCATGACCCATCCGATGCGGGCCTTGGCGCAGCGCATCTATTTCCATAGCCGCGGCGGCGACGCCGTGGCCTTCGAAGCCTGGACGCGGGCTTTCGAACACGGTGACATGGACCCGGCGTCTCGACTACCGACAACCCGTCTTCATCTGGTGTAGCGAACAATCTGCATGTCCGGACCGCATCCTTTCAACGCCAAATCGGCGTTGGCCTTCGTCGTCTCTTTCGGAATCGTCAGCCTGTTCGCCGATGCGGCCTATGAAGGCATGCGCGGCATCTCCGGTCCCTTCCTGGCGACCTTGGGCGCCAGCGGCTTCGCCGTCGGCCTGATCGCCGGGTTTGGCGAACTTTTCGGTTACACCCTGCGTCTCCTTTCCGGCCGCTTGGCGGACTCGACTCGCGCTTATTGGCCGATCACGCTCCTCGGCTATGTCGTCCAGATGCTGGCGGTGCCGGCGCTGGCGCTGGCGGGAAACTGGCAGGCAGCCGCGGTGCTGATCGTTCTCGAACGCGTCGGAAAAGCGATCCGTAATCCGCCGCGCGACGTGATGTTAAGCCGCGCCGGTGAACATATCGGTCAAGGTTGGGCCTTCGGTCTGCACGAGATCCTCGACCAGGTTGGCGCCATGTCGGGCCCGCTGGCCGCCGCCCTGGTGCTGGCGATCCATCACGATTACCGGGAAGCCTTTGCCTGGCTGGCGATACCGTCTGCCGCCACCTTGGTCCTGGTCTTCGCGCTGCGCTTTCGCTACGGCGCCGTCGGGGCGTCGCTGCCGGCGTCAAAGGATGAGATCGCCGCGAACGGATTCCCCCGCGCCTTCTGGCTTTATGCGGCGGCGTCGGCGCTGGTTGCTTTCGGCTTTTCCGATTTCACGCTGATTTCCTTTCATTTCGGACGCGTCGGCACGGTGCGCGGCGACATGATCGCGGTCTTCTACGCCGCAGCGATGGCCTCGGCCGGCATCGCTTCGCTTCTCTTCGGCCGCTGGTTCGATCGCGCCGGTCTGAAAGTGATCTTTCCCGGCATCGTGATCGGTCTTGCGGTGGCGCCGCTCGCTTTTTTCGGCGGAACTTGGGCGGCCTTGGCTGCGTCGTTGGCCTGGGGGGCCAGCCTCGGCGTGCACGAGGCGGTGATGTCGGCGGCCGTGGCCAAGCTGGTGCCGTTATCGGCACGCGCCCGTGCTTATGGCATCTTCACGGCCCTCTTCGGCGCCGCTTGGTTTGCCGGCAGCGCTTTGCTGGGCGCGCTCTACGACGTGTCGCTTGTCGCCCTTGTGGCCGCGGCCACGCTGGCGCAGCTTCTGGCCTTCGTTCCGTTGTGGCTTGCCGTACGCGCGGCGCCGACCGGCTGATTGCCGCTATTGCGACAGCCAGTAGACCATCACCGGATTGGACCGCGAAACGAAACACTCCGCCCCCAGGCGATAATTTCGGATGAGCGCGAGGACTTGTTCGGCTTGTTCCTTGTCGCTGCCGAGATCGGCGACCCATTGCACGCCGTCGACGATTTTCCAGCGATGGCCGATCAGCGCGTCGTGCACCGTGGTTTGGTCGAAGAAGATGCAATTCGCTCCGCCCATCCCTTTGGCCGGAATTGTGCTGCCGGATTTCCAGTAGGCCAGCGGCGCGGTGCCGGCGCGGCATTTCTGGTCGAAACGGTAATAGCGAATCGTCTCCAACGCCCGCAGCGCCAAGCGCCTGTCCGTGCCGGCATCCGCCAGCGTTTCGCCTTCGGCAACGACTTTCCAAGACTTGCCCACTTGCACCACCTGCGCCGCTTTAGGGTCGAAGCTGCGGCAGGCTTCGCTTGGCGCGGGCGAGGCGCCGCTGCGGACGCCGCCGCCCCAGCCGGTGCTCTGGCTTGGATTGCGTTCCCAGGTCTGGCCGACCGGCCCGGCCCAGGCGGTGCGCTTCAGACGTCCCGTCATGTCGAAATCGTGTTTTCCGGAACGATCCGAGAAATCGGTCAGCACTTCGAAGGTCAGCTGGCCAAGCGGGCCTTTGCGCAGGATGATCTGTTTGTGCGCGAACCCGGTCTCGAAACTCGCCACGATGCTTTCGACGTCGTGCGAATGCGGCGTCGCCGAATAGCTCTGGCCCTCGACCAGCCCCCAGTTGCATTCGATAGGGTGGCAATCGCCGTAGACGCGCACGCTGACTCGGTCGCCGCCCGCCGGACTGACCTGAACATGGGTGATGCCGCTGGCGTCGCGCGCCGGGTTTTCCCAATTGCCGTAGAAGTCCATCACATCCGCACGGGCCCCGGCGAGCAGGCAGAACGCGGCGGCGGCAGCGGCC
>JAGWVX010000424.1 GCA_018970685.1 Alphaproteobacteria bacterium
GCCTTCGCGCGCCACCCGGCGCAGCACGGCGTTGATCAGCGGCTTGAAGTGCACCGCCTTGTCGCTGGCCTGGGCCAGCCGGTTGGCGCCGTCCACGGCGGCATGTGCGGGAACCTCCAGGAACAGCAGTTCGCAGGCGCCCGCCAGCAGGATCTCCAGCGTCGGTCCCGCGCGATTGCGTGCCGGCGGCTTCGGCACATAGCCGTGGATCAGATCGTCGAGCTGGCCGAAGCGCCGCAGCGTCTCGCTGGCGATGACGCGCGCGAAACCCGCATCGCGTGGTTCCAGATGCGCCGTCGCGGACAGCGCCGCATCGAGCGGGCGTCTTTTGCGCAAGACATCGGAGAGGACGGCCTGCGCCGCCGCGCGCGCCGGCAATCCTTGTGCGGTCATCCCCATGGACCGGGGGTACCGGCGGGCGCTCCGGCCATCGCCCGCAGGCGCGCAATGCGTTCCTCGGTGGAGGGGTGGCTGGCAAACAAACCGGAAAAACCGCCATGCAGCGGATTGACGATGAACATGTGCGCGGTCGCCGGGTTGGCGTCGGCCGCGGGATTGTCGGTCACCTGCGCGGCGCGCTCCAATCGGGCGAGGGCCGACGCCAGCCATAACGGGCGCCCGGAAATCTCCGCACCCGCGCGGTCCGCTTCGAACTCGCGCGTCCGGCTGATCGTCGCCTGCACCAGAACGGCGGCAATCGGAGCAAGCAGAGAGACCAGCAGCACGCCGATCAGTCCCAGCGGATTGCGCCGCCCGCCGCCGAAGAAGAGGGCGAAATTGGCCAGCATGGAAACGGCGCCGGCGATGGTCGCGGTGATCGTCATCGTCAGCGTGTCGCGGTTTCTCACATGGCCGAGCTCATGCGCCAGCACACCCGCCAGTTCCTCGTCGCCGACGCGCTGAAGCAGGCCCGTGGTCACGCAAACCGCGGCGTGTTCCGGATCGCGGCCCGTGGCAAAGGCGTTGGGTTGCGGGCTATCGACGATGCACACACGCGGCATCGGCAGCCCCGCAGTCTGACTCAGCTGGCGCACGAGCTGGACCAGCCGCGGTGCGGTCCGCGCGTCGACCTCGCGCGCGCCGTACATCGAAAGGACGGCCTTGTCGGAATTCCAATAGGCGAAGAGATTCGTTCCCACCGCAAACAGAAAGGCGATGGTCATGCCGGTGGGGCCGCCGATCAGAAAGCCGGCCGTGACGAAAAGTCCCGTCAGCCCGGCCATTAAAAGTCCGGTTCGTAGCGTATTCACGGGCAGGCTCCCTCGATCTAGGACGATGGTGATGTATGGTCTGAGGCTGACAGGTCAAGCAATCGCGACAATGACAAAACGGACATCCTCGGAACAGCCGGCCAAAACACCGGCGCGTGTGGTTAAAGCGCGGATCGCCGAAGCGGCCAAACGCGCCCTGGCCGAAGCCGAAGCGCGCCGCAAGACCACGCCGCGCGGCGAAAGCCGTCCGCCCGAGCTGGGCGGTCAGCCGGGACCAGAGCCAACCCGTTACGGCGATTGGGAAAAAAAGGGCGTTATCTCGGATTTCTAACCGCCTTGATCTACCGGCATTCAGGGTCCATGTAAAAGTTAGATTGGAACGGCTCCAGAAAGAAGGCCATGTTCATCCAGACCGAATCCACGCCGAATCCGGCGACGCTGAAATTCCTGCCCGGCCGCGAGGTGATGGGCGAAGGTGCCGTCGCCGATTTCCCGTCGCGCGAGGCGGCTCAGCGTTCGCCGCTGGCGCGTGCGCTGTTCGAGACGCCGGAAGTCGGGCGTGTCTTTTTCGGCGCGGATTTCATTTCGGTGACCAAGACGGACGGCGACTGGAAACATCTGAAGCCCGCCATCCTCGGCGCCATCATGGAACATTTCACGCGCGGCTTGCCGCTGATCGAGGGCGCTGCCGAGGAAGCGGACGAGGTTGCGGCGGGCGAGGACGATGAAATCGTTGCGCAGATCAAGGATTTGATCGAAACGCGGGTGCGCCCGGCCGTGGCGCAGGACGGCGGCGACATCATCTTCAAGGGTTTCGACGAGAAATCGGGCGTTGTGTTCCTGCATATGCGCGGTTCCTGCGCCGGTTGCCCGTCTTCGACCATGACGCTGAAGAACGGCATCGAGAACATGTTGCGGCATTATGTTCCCGAAGTGAGCGCCGTCGAAGCGGTTTGATCCCAGATCGTTTTCTGCGACTTTTGTCCTGCATCGATTCGCTTGAAGGAGCGCGCCGTGTCACATGCCGTCAACGATGAAGCTCTCGACACGATCTTCCGCAACGCGCGGACCCATCGGCATTGGCAGGACAAGCCGATCAGTCCGGCGCTGTTGATGGCGATCTACGATCTGACGCGCTGGGGCCCGACGAGTGCAAATGTCAGCCCGGCGCGCATGGCGTTCGTCGTTTCGAAGGAAGCCAAGGAACGTTTGAAGCCTCATCTTGACGCGGGCAATGTCCGCCAGACGATGGAGGCGCCCGCCACGGCGATCGTGGGTTATGATCTCGATTTCGTGCAATTTGTTCCTAAGCTCTATCCGCAAAGCCCCAACGCCAAGGATTGGTTCAAGGACCCCAAACACGCCGAGAA
>JAGWVX010000425.1 GCA_018970685.1 Alphaproteobacteria bacterium
AAGCCACAATGCGCTCAAACGTGGCGGCACTGACCGAACATCTGGGAACGCTACTGCCCGAGCATCTGACAGCCGAAGTCATTAAGACCTACAACAAGAAGCGCCGCGTGGGGCCTGGCACCATTCTGCGAGAAATCGGTGTTCTGCGGGCGGCCTTGAAATGGGCGGTCGCTCGCAAATGGCTCGCCCCTCATCTTCGGCCGGAGATCGCAGGCCCCGTCAAAGCGCCGCCGCCGCGGGATCGGTATTTGTCGCGCGATGAGGCCGTCGCACTCTTGGCAGGTTGTCGCGAGCCACACGTCAAGCTGTTCGTCATGTTGGGTCTGATGACGGTTGCCCGCATGTCGGCCATTCTTCAAGCCAAGTGGTCGCAAATCGACTGGGAGCGCCGAACGATCGATTACGGCCTGGGCAACGGCAACAAGCGCAGAGCGCTCGTTCGTCTGAACGACGAAATATACGAAGCGCTCAAAGGCGCGCAACAGATCGCGTGCTCCGATTATATTGTCGAATTCCGGGGCGAGCCCGTCGAGACGGTGAAGAATGGTTTCCGTGCCGCATGCAAGCGGGCCAAGATCGAGGGCGTCACTCCCCACATTCTGCGGCACACGGGTGCCACATGGATGGCATCGTCCGGGGTTCCGATCCAGGAAATTGCTGCGATGCTGGGCGATACCGTCGAAACCACACAGAAAGTCTACGCAAAGTACACGCCCGAGTATCAGCGCCGGGCCGCCGCGGCCCTGCAACTCGGAACTGCCATGTGATGACAGCCTTTGGCGGCAAACGCGGAGCTGTGGGGTGATCTTCCGGCGGGGACGGAGATTCGACGTGGCGTTGACCCAGCAAGCAATGTGCAAGGCCATTGGCCGCTGCTGTCGGATACATTCGATGCGCCCTGCCCTACGGAAGATCCCGGATGCAAGGAAGCTCAAGATTAAGATCGCAGGTTATCGAATTGAACTGTATTGCAATATGCGCTACAGCATGCTATAGAGGTTCCAGTCTAGGAGCTTTCTCATGGCCCGAACCTCTGAACGCAAAGAATACCCGCTGTCAATGCGCCTCCCGGAAGCGGATATCGCGATTATCGACCGTGCTGCCGGTCGGCGAGGGCGCTCTCGCACCGATTTTGTTCGCGAGGCGGCCGTGCGGGCAGCGGAGGACGTTTTGATGGAGAACATCCCTATCCGCATGAGCCCCGAAGGGTTCAATGCATTTCTCCAGCTTCTCGCCAAACCGCCTAAACCTGTTCCGGAGATGGTGGAGGTGGCGCGGCGGTCCGCGCCCTGGGAAACGGGCAAGCGGAAAAGCAAGAGCTGACCTTGGCACTGTCTGCGCCGGAGCCGCTAACTGCGGAGCATGACATATCGCAGTTTTCGTGCGGCAAACCAGCGCTGGACCAGTGGCTCAAGAGACACGCATTATCGAACCAGCAAAAGGGGTTCACGGCAGTACTCGTTGTCCATGAGAAAGGCCGCGTTGTTGGCTACTATGGCCTTGCGCCCACCGCGGTAACGCCCAGCACGCTTCCCCGCTCGATACGCACCGGGCAACCGCCCGATCCTGTACCGTGCCTGCTGTTGGGACAACTCGCAACGGATCTTAATTGGGCCGGCAAGGGAATCGGCACGGGCCTCATCAAACACGCACTTGAACGATGTCTTGCGGCAGCCGAGCTAATCGGCGGTCGTGCCCTCATGGTCAACGCCGTCGATGAGGAAGCCGCGCGCTTTTGGCGCCGACGCGGTTTCTTACCTTCGAAAGATGATCCCTTCCTCCTGTATCGCTCGATTGCCGATATCGCCGCATCCCTTTCACAAGTGACCACTTCGCAATAACCCAAACTCCAATCGCCGCCAAACCGGCCACCGAATGCGGCGCGACAAACAGGGTGAGACTCCAGCAACGATCGGGATGATATGCCCCAGGCCCCTTCGGGTGTAGGGCGGCGCTGAACCGGCGGGGCGGCGGTTGATCCGCCGGATTTCACTCTTGCAGGAAATACAGGATTGCTGTATATTGCAGCAATAGGAGTTTGCCAATGGCCCGCTACACCACCAGCGATCTTTCCCGCAAGTCCGGCGACATTATCACCGAAGCCTTGCGCGCTCCCGTCACCATCACCCAGCGCAACAAGCCGCGCCTGGTGCTGCTCAGTATCGAGGATTACCGGCGTCTGACGGCGCGCGGCGACACGCGCAAGCCGGGCACGCTCGCCAGCATGTCCGACAAGGACTTTGCCGCCTTCCGCCGTGCCGTTGACGGCTATGTGGCGGAAGGCGAGGAGGGATGAGCTTCGCGGATTTCCGCACCGGGGCGGTCATCCGTTTTCCCTATTTGTGGGCGCGCGAAGCGGCGCGCGGCGAAACCGAAGGCCGAAAGCCCCGGCCCGGCGCCGTGGGCGTGCGCATCCCCAAGCCCAAGTGTCAATTCGCATCCAATCGCGGCTCTGACGCACTTTTGATGACGACGCGCGATCATTCCTTATGAGTATCGGACAGCGATCTGATTGAAATGATTTCGCAATTGACGTTGTCATACGTCGCGCGACAGGAGGCATATGAAAGGCGAAGCAATA
>JAGWVX010000426.1 GCA_018970685.1 Alphaproteobacteria bacterium
AATTCGACCGCCACTGACGTGAAGGCCTGCGCCGTCACGGAAGACGAGGGAATCATCATCGTGATCGCGATCACGCTGCTGGCGGTGGCGATCAACTTGGCCAACATCTTCGTCGTCCTCAATCAGCATCACCGGCCCGACACGCTGTCGTTGGTCCTGGCGCTGGCTGCAGCGCCGCTCGGCTGGTTCATGCTGCACACAGTTTCGGCGTTCCACTACGCCGATCTGCATTATTTTTCCGCAGACAAGGGCAAGGTGCTCGATTTTCCTGGTACGGACGAACCGGAACTGTGGGATTTCTTCTACTTTTCCTTCGTGATCGGGATGACGGCGCAGGTGTCGGACGTCCCCGTTTGCACGGCAGCTATGCGTCGAGCGGTTGTCGGCCATTCGATCGTTTCGTTCTTCTTCAATACCGTTTTGATTGCGCTTGCCGTTAACGCCGCAGTGGCAGGCGCCAGCTAGGGAATTCTACGGATAGCATTGTCCCCCTCGGAGGCCGTAAACACTGACGCAGCGCCACTTTTCCGAGACGCGCCTGTGACAAATCGCTTAGATCAGGGGCTGAGACTTTGAACTATTCTAGGAAAACAACCGACGGTGCTATAGTAACCGTCTGTACAGAAAAGAGATCAGACATGGCGTTTCCATATGTCGCCCGTTTTCAGGATGTTCTGTCCGGGTTGAAGCGGGAAGGACGGTACCGGGTATTTGCCGATCTCCTGCGCAAACGCGGCAGCTTTCCGTCCGCGGAACTGTACAGCAACGGCGAAACACGGCCGATCACGGTCTGGTGCAGCAACGATTATCTCGGTATGGGCCAGCATCCCAAGGTCCTCGCCGCTATGCACGAAGCAATCGACAGCACCGGCGCCGGCGCCGGCGGCACCCGCAATATCTCGGGCACGACCCATTACCATGTCGAACTGGAACGCGAGCTGGCGGATTTGCACGGCAAGGAATCCGCGCTGCTGTTCACCTCCGGCTATGTGTCGAACGACACGACGCTGGCGACGCTCGCCAAGCTGCTGCCCGGGCTGGTGCTGTTCTCCGACGAGCTTAACCATGCCTCGATGATCGAGGGCATCCGTCACGGCGGTTCAGAGAAGCGAATCTTCCGCCACAACGATCTTGGCCATCTTGAGGAGCTGCTGAGCGCCGCCAGCCCCACCGCGCCGAAACTGATCGCCTTCGAATCCGTCTATTCGATGGACGGCGATTTCGGCCCGACCAACGCCATCTGCGACCTTGCCGAGAAATACGGCGCGTTGACCTATCTCGACGAAGTGCACGGCGTCGGCCTTTACGGGCCGCGCGGCGCCGGCGTCGCGGCACGCGATGGCTCCATGCGGCGCATCGACATCGTCGAAGGCACGCTGGCCAAAGCCTTCGGCCTGATGGGAGGCTACATCACGGGCCGGGCCGAATTGATCGACTGCGTGCGGTCTTTCGCACCCGGCTTCATCTTCACCTCCTCGCTGGCGCCGGTTATCGCCGCCGGAGCGCTCGCCAGCATTCGTCATCTCAAGAACAGCGATGCCGAGCGAAAGGCCATCCACGAGAACGCGGCACGCCTGAAATCGATGATGCGCAATGCCGGCCTGCCGGTAATGAATTCACCGAGCCATATCGTGCCGGTGATGGTGGGCGACGCCGCGCTGTGCAAGAGCGTCGCCGACACGCTGTTGCGCGATCACGCGATCTATGTGCAGCCGATCAACTATCCGACGGTTCCACGCGGCAGAGAGAGGTTGCGCTTTACGCCGTCGCCCCTTCACACGGTCGAAATGATGGAGGCTCTGGTGGCATCGCTGGATACGGTGTGGACTGAGCACCACCTGCAACGCGCGGCCTGATCGTGGCGGCGGGCGATGACAAGCCCGAGGTCTACATCGAATTTGTCGTGCAAGGCGGTTTGGTCAAAGCCATCGCCATCGATGCGGCGACCGGGACCGAAGCGAGTATCTTCGGTCCGGCCACGGCGCCCCGCGAGGCGCTCAGCCGCAATGCCGCCGCCAAGCTGGCCTATGTTCTGAAAAAGCAAAAAGGCGGGACATAGATCCCGCGTTTGCACGTCCGGCTGCAGCTTTCTCAGCCCCTGCGGCGGCCCTTGGCGGCCGGCGCGCCGCGGCCCAGCCCGATCTTCTTGGCGAATTCGGAGCGCTGCGCGGCGTAGTTCGAGGCCACCATCGGATAATCGGCCGGCAGGTTCCACTTGGCGCGGTACTGATCCGGCGACAGGCCGTAGCGCGAACGCAGATAACGCTTGAGCATTTTCAGCTTTTTGCCATCTTCCAGGCAGATCAGATATTCCGGCGTGACCGATTTCTTCAGCGGAACGGCCGGCTTCTGTGTCGTTACGACATCGCTGGAAGTCGCGCCGGCGAGACTTCCCATCGTCGCGTAGACACTCTTGATGATCGCAGGGAGTTCGCCAACGGGAAGGGGGTTATTGCTGACATACGCGGCGACAATGTCACTTGTCAGCTTAAGCAAGTCATCTACTCCGGCATTTTCCATATCGTGAGTACCCATGTTGTATTGCCTCGAAATCGCGCTGCCCCATTCCACAAAATAGTA
>JAGWVX010000427.1 GCA_018970685.1 Alphaproteobacteria bacterium
AAGCGGCCGCCCCACATCTTGTTCGCAACCATGAGACGCTCAATGACGCTGACCCGCTTTCGCCCCCTCACAATTGTGGTTGCGGCCGCTGCGGTCGTGCTGCTCGTCGTTCTATATGGGATCGCGACGCTTTCTGTCCACGCACCGCCGGCCTCGCTCAAGCCGCTTGCGCGGATCCATCCGGCCAAAGCCGCACCGTTACCGGCTTTTACGGGCTTGGACGGTAAACGCCACACGCTGGCGGAATTCCGCGGCCGCTTGGTGCTTCTCAATCTGTGGGCGACGTGGTGCGCCCCCTGCGTGAAGGAGCTGCCGGCATTGGCGGCGCTGCAGAAGGCACTGCCCGCCAGCCGCTTCGTGGTCGTGGCCGTGGATGTCGGGCGCGACAAGCCGGCCGAAGCCGCGGCGTTTCTGGCGGCGCACAATGCGCGGAATCTGGGTGTCTATGTCGACACCGACATCGCCATGCTGCGGGCTTTCGGCGCTTATGGCCTGCCGTCGAGCATTCTGATCGACGCCGAGGGCCGGGAGATCGCACGCGCCGAAGGTCCCGCCGATTGGAGCGCACCGGATTCGATCCGTTATTTCAGGGGGCTGGCTGCGGGTTCATAGCGGCCCGCCGGGAGGGCGACGTCGCCACCAGCGTGGCAATAATCGCCGCGGCGACGGCAGCCAATCGCGCGAGGTTGGCCGCTGCACCGCCGGCCGTGTCGTCGCCAAGCAAAAACACCTGCCACACTAGGTTGAAGCCGACGTGAATCACGAGGGCGGGCCAGATGCTGTCCCACCGCTCGGTCAGCCAGCAAAACAGCACGCCGCCGCCGAAGGCGGCCGCGGGGATCAGCAGCGTGCTGAGGTGGACAGCGCCTTGGCCAAAATAGCCGGCGCCGAACAGCAGCGACGACAACGTGGCGGCCGCCCAAAACGGCAGCACCGCCCAGCGGCGCAGCTGCCGAAAAACAAAACCACGGAACAGAATTTCATCGCTGACCGGGTAGACGAGCCTCATGACGATCAGCGGGCCCGCGCCATGGCTCAGAATGGTGCGTCCGGTAACCGAAAGGGCCGCCAGCATGACGGCAACCGAGAGAATTCCTGCGAAAACCGCCATCAGCCGGATCGGCACGATTCCCAATTCGCGCAGAGTCGTGATCGGCCCCAGCCAGCGGAATCCGGCCACGGCCGCAACAAGTAGAAGCGCACCGCTGGCCAGGAGGAGATACGAGAACGCGTCAATGCCGAAGCCGAACTGTTTCAGCCATGGTCCCGCATGCAGCGTCGTCAGCCCCGCCGGAAGGCCCAGCGCCAACGCTGCAAAAATGCCAACAACCAGAAGTACTCTTACGACCTGCACGAGTATCCGCCGTGCGCCCGCCATGACTTACCCCCGCGAACTAATCGCAAGGATAGCATGGCATGAGCCGATGACGGATCGAAAAAGACCCCGTCAGCGCGTGGGCACCGGATGTTCGCCGCGATAATCGTAAAAGCCGCGCCCGGTCTTGCGTCCAAGCCAGCCGGCTTCGACATATTTCACCAGCAGCGGGCAAGGCCGGTATTTGGAGTCCGCCAAGCCCTCATAGAGGACCTGCATCACCGACAGGCAAGTATCCAGCCCGATGAAATCCGCCAGCTGCAGCGGGCCCATCGGGTGGTTGGCGCCCAGCCGCATGGCGGTGTCGATCGCTTCGACGTTTCCCACGCCTTCGTACAGCGTATAGACCGCTTCGTTGATCATCGGCAGCAGGATGCGGTTGACGATGAAGGCCGGAAAATCCTCGGCATAAGCGGCGGTCTTGCCGACCCGCTTGACGATTTCGAGCACCGCCTGGAACGTCGGATCGTCGGTGGCGATGCCGCGGATGACTTCTACCAGCTGCATCAGCGGTACTGGATTCATGAAATGCAGGCCGATGAAGCGCTCGGGACGATCGGTCGCCGAGGCAAGCCGCGTCACGGAGATCGACGAAGTATTGGTGGCGATCATCGCCTTGTCGGGAAGGTGCGGGCAGAGATCCTGGAAAATCTTCTTCTTGATGGTTTCATCTTCCGTCGCCGCCTCGATGACGAGATCGCAGTCGCGCATCGCCTCGACACTCTGGGACGTATGAATGCGCTTGATCGCCGGCTCGATATCGGTGTCCTTGATCAGACCGCGTCCGGCTTGACGCTGCATGTTCTTCTGAATGAGCGCCGTCGCGCGATTCAGCTGTTCGGCGTTGATGTCTTCCAGGATGACGTCGTATTGCGCCAGCGACAGGACATGGGCAATGCCGCTGCCCATCTGTCCCGCCCCGATTACCCCAATGCGCTCGATGCTCATACGATATGCCTTTGTGTTGTCCCCTACTGCCTCAATACCCAAGCTTTGACAGCTCTTCTTCCATTTCCGGCACCGCCTTGAAAAGATCGGCCACCAGGCCGACGTCGGCGATCTGGAAAATGGGCGCTTCCTCGTCCTTGTTGATGGCGGCGATGATCTTCGAGTCTTTCATGCCGGCCAGATGCTGAATCGCGCCGGAGATGCCCACCGCGATATAAAGGTCCGGCGCCACCACCTTGCCGGTCTGTCCCAC
>JAGWVX010000030.1 GCA_018970685.1 Alphaproteobacteria bacterium
CACGGCGAAGACATCGAGCGCCTGAAAAGAAATCGTATTCTGATCGATGGCGGTGCGGACCAAGGTCTGCTGTTGCAGATATTCACTCAGAATGCCATTGGCCCCATTTTTTTCGAGATCATCCAGCGCAAAGGCAACGAGGGCTTTGGCGAGGGCAATTTCCGCGCCCTCTTTGAGTCAATTGAAGCCGACCAGATCAAACGCGGAGTGCTCAGGACATGAGCGCCAGAAATTGGATAGAGCTTCCCCGCATTGAAGGCGAAGCATCGCGGCAAGCTCACACCGACCTACCCTGTGGCACGTTCGAGCGCGAGATCGGCCGGGACGGCTTTTTCGGGCCCGCCAGCCACCTCTATCATCGCCATCCGCCAACCGGTTGGACGTCGTTCGAGGGACCGTTGCGGCCCCGTGCCTTTGATGCCGAGGCCGCGGCGCAAGCGTCGTCCTCACCTTTCATCGCCACGACGCTGCTCTCCAATACCGGCGTGAAACTGCGCATTTGGGCTTGCGAACGGGCAATGCCGGTTCTGGCGCGAAACGCCGACGGCGACGAGTTGCTGTTCATTCACAGCGGCGAAGGAGAACTGTTCTGCGACTTTGGGCACCTTTCCTATCGCGAGGGCGACTACATTCTTCTGCCGCGCGGAACGATGTGGCGGCTGGAGCCTGCAGCGCGTACGGTGGCACTGCTCATCGAAGCGACGAACGGCGCTTACAAATTGCCTGAGCGCGGCCCGCTCGGCCCGCACGCCGTTTTCGATCCCGCGGTTCTCGATACGCCCAAGCTCGACGACTGCTTCCACGCTCAGGCCGGTGAGCGTGAGTGGAGGGTCGAGGTGAAACGGCGGGACGTCATTTCAACAATTACCTATCCGTTCAATCCGCTTGATGCGGTGGGCTGGAAGGGAAATCTCAGTACCTTACGCCTTAACTGGCGCGACATCCGCCCGGTGATGAGCCACCGCTATCACATACCTCCGTCCGTGCACGCGACTTTCGCGGCAGACCGATTTGTCGTCTGCACCTTCGTACCGCGGCCGATCGAGAGCGATCCGGGTGCCTTGAAGGTGCCGTTCTTCCACTCCAACGACGACTACGACGAGGTCATCTTTTATCACGCCGGCAAGTTCTTCAGCCGGGATAATATCAGGCCCGGGATGATCACCTGGCATCCGAATGGTTTCCCCCATGGACCGCATCCCAAAGCCTTCGCGGCCGGCATCAAAGCCGCCAAGACCATGACGGACGAGGTCGCGGTAATGATCGACACCCGTGATCCGTTGGACATGTCCGACGCCGCGGGGGACGTCGAAGACCGTTCCTATACCGACAGCTGGAAGGCGCGATGAAGCTTGCGTCGTTGAGAGAGGGCCGTGACGGCGAGCTGGTTGTGGTTTCTCGCGATCTCGGAACCTGCGTCCCCGCTTCGGATGTTGCATGCACGCTGCAGCAGGCGCTGGACAACTGGCGGGACGCTGCCCCGCAGCTGAAGCGAACCTATGATCGGCTGAACGAGGGCCCGATCGACGGTCTCATGCCGTTCGACGCGCGCGCCTGCACCTCGCCGCTGCCGCGCGCCTATCAATGGGCCGATGGATCCGCCTACGTCACCCATGTGGAGCTCGTGCGCAAGGCACGCGGCGCGGAGATGCCCCAATCGTTCTGGACGGATCCGCTGATGTACCAAGGCGGCTCCGACAGCTTCATCGGACCGGCCGATGCGATCCTGGCTGCCGACGAGGCTTTCGGCATCGACTTCGAGGGCGAAATCGCCGTGATCACCGACGACGTGCCGATGGGCGTTCCCGTGGACGCCGCCGAAAGCCACATCAAGCTCGTCATGCTCGCCAACGATGTGAGCCTGCGCAATCTGATCCCCGCTGAATTGGCGAAGGGCTTTGGCTTCTTCCAAGCCAAGCCTGCTTCGGCGTTTTCGCCGGTTGCCGCGACGCCGGACGAGCTGCCGGGAGCGTGGCGCGGCGCCAAGCTGCATCTGCCGCTGACGGTCATGCTGAACGGCGAACGATTCGGCGCGCCGAATGCCGGTGTCGACATGACTTTCTCCTTCGCGCAACTGATCGCCCACGCCGCGAAGACGCGAACCTTAGGCGCAGGGACGATCATCGGCTCGGGCACGGTGTCCAACGGGGATCGCAGCGCGGGATCGTGTTGCATCGCCGAAAGGCGTATGCTGGAACAGATCGAATCCGGAGCGGCCAAGACGCCTTTCCTGCGCTTCGGCGACCAGGTGCGGATCGAAATGTTCGACACGGAAGGGCGCTCCATCTTCGGAGCGATCGATCAACATGTCGTCCAATACGACGGCCCTTAGCGCCAACATGATGCTCTATACGTATTTCCGCTCGTCGGCGGCATTTCGCGTGCGCATCGCCCTGAACCTGAAAGGTCTCAAACCCGAGCAGGTCTTCGTGCATTTACGCAAACAGGAACAAGCCGCCGACAAATACCGCGAGCTCAATCCGCAAGCGCTACTTCCGACGCTGGTACACGAGGGTCATGCCATTGGCCAATCGCTGGCGATCATCGAGTACCTGGACGAACTCGTCCGCGAACCGCCTTTGCTGCCGCACGATCCGCTCGGCCGGGCGCGCGTGCGCCAGATCGCCTATGCAGTAGCCTGCGAGATGCACCCGCTGGGCAATATGCGGGTGCAGAACTATCTGCGCGACACGCTCGGCCACAGCGAGGCGGAAGTGCTCGCTTGGCATCGGTATTGGCTAGCGCTCGGCCTTGAGGCCGTTGAGAAAATGGTGGCCGCGCCGCATAGCGGCAAGCTCTGTCACGGCGACGACCCGACTCTGGCGGACATCTGTCTGATTCCGCAGATGGCGAATGCGCGGCGCATCGAACTGAGTCTGTCGCCTTATCCCACGCTCCTAAAGATCGAACGCATCGCGTATAAGATTGCGGCCTTCGACGAGGCGCAGCCTAAGAAACAGCCCGATGCCGAATGAGAACCGGCGTCCGCTGCTGCTGGACGCGTTCGTCCCCTATCGTTTGTCGGTACTCACCAACCGTGTTAGCGGCGCCATCGCCGCGCATTACGAGGACCGCTTCGGCCTAACTATTCCCGAGTGGCGCGTAATGGCGGCGCTCGGCGAGACGCCCGGTTTGTCCGCACGCGAGGTCGCCGCGCGCACCGCCATGGACAAGGTGCAAGTCAGCCGCGCCGTCGCTTCGCTAACGGCGGCGCGGCGCGTGCGGCGCACGCCTTCCGAAGAGGACGGCCGTGTCGCGCATCTCGCGCTCACCCGCGCCGGACGCACCATCTATGACGAGATAGTGCCGCTGGCGCTTCATCTCGAGGAGACGCTGTTGTCGGTGCTGAACTCTGACGAACGCCGCACCCTGCACCGGCTGATGGACAAGCTGGCGGCACAGACACGGAAGCTGGAGCCGGACCGCAAACCCCAGCCGGCTTCATGGACGGAACCCTAGGACAACAAATTATCTTTTATTTTCAATATAATAACAAATATTCGGCAATATAATTGTTTTCAAAATTCTGCGGGACCCCCCGCCCCTCGCAGCCTCTTTCGCCGAGAATCGTCTTCATTTTTTCTGATCTTCGATCTTCATATCCCACAAAGTAGATATGGGAATTTGGCCGACGCGTTTCAAGGGCCCGATCAAGATTTTTTCTCCGTCCCACACGGCGCCACCGCGGGAGCCGTCGTGTCGTAGTGCTGAACGGTGTCCGGCCGCGTGAGCAGATAGCGCCCGTCCTCTGGGTAATAGCGGGCGCGCGAAATGTCGGCGCCGGCGAAAGCCTCGATCGCGGCGCGGTCCGTCCACCAACTTAAGGTTACGATCTCGCTGCGCGTATCGTCGAGATCACACGTGGCGATAACCGCCCCCAGGTTGCCCGCCGTGCCAAGATACGACACCAGACCGGTGGTCTTCACGTAGTCCACATATTCATCTTTCAACGCGCGGCGGATTTCGGCGCGCCACTCCCTAAGAACAACCATCGGCAATCTCCTTGTGAATGTGTTGCGGCAAACGACCGTCGTCGCCCGAAATCTTATGCGTTGCGCTTCAATGCCTTGCGCCTACTTCGGCAAGATAATTGTTATTCGATTTTGTGAGGAGGAGACCCTCGGCCCCTCACCCGTATTTCCGGCAACCTGCCTTTTTCTTTTTTCCCGCGTCGGCCTACTTCACCATTAAGATATGGGAATTCAGTCCAAACATTTCAAGGAACACGCATAGATTTAGTGCTGCCGCCGGGAGTCGAACAACACGCCATGGCCGCTTGGATTGGATTCAACAGCGCGACGCAATTGCGATAAGCTGCCGCTTCGGGCGCACGCACACCACGGGGGGTATCATGCGGGACAGGCTTCTCTATACTTTTCTTTCTTTGGCTTGCGTTGGCAGGCTGATGGCCGGCGCGGCGCATGCCGAGCCATTCAACTACGTCGATTTCTTCACGGCGAACAACAACGCCTATGAAGCTTATCTCGACATGAACAACCGTACGACCGACGGCAGCGGCTATCCGCTGGTCAATGTGAAGATCACCGCGATGAGCGACGCGTTTCGCGGTTGGGTCAAGACGAATTTCCCAGGCGGTGAAAACGCGGACTATGCCATCGACCCCTATAGCGTCGACTGCAGCGGACGCCGGGTCGGCGAACACAGAATTGTGTTCTACGACAGCAACGGGTTTCCTCTGACCAACTACGATTTCGGCGGCAGTATGGCACCGCCGATCACCGGTTCGATGAAGTACTACATGATGCAAAAGGTCTGCGGATTCTGAGAGAGATGGCAGGCCGGTACGTTACGGGGGCGGCGATGAAAAGGACACCCATATCGTCTTCGCAGCGGCGGACGTGCCGAACGGGGCGCGGTCTCCACCTCGCCGCAGCGGCGATACTGGCGACGGCCGGCGCCAGCGTCACGGGACCTGCCGCGGCGGACAATTTCTGCAGACAACTCAAGGCCGTCGTTGCGGACGCGCCGAACGGCTTTGCGTCGTTCCGCGGCGCGTTCAGCCGCACGCGGACGGAGCCGAACATCCCCGGCTTCGACGACATCGACGACACCCCCGACATCGTTCTCGATATTTATGTCGCGAAGGGATGGCCGGACGGCGCCTTGTCTTGCGAGATTCAGACAGAAGAGAGCACGCCCCCGGGCAAGCTGCTTTATCCCGGCTACAAATGCGAGTTCCCGATTCAAGGCACGGATAAAGGCGCGGCGACGCGGGAGCTGGCGCTGCGCGCCGGCAATTGCGTGGGAAACGTCAACAATGCGACGGTCACCGGTCTGTACCCGAATGGCGGCATGCTCAATTTCGACTCGAAGGACGGAACGGTCAGTTACCTGCTCAGCTCCGGCACCTATCGGGAATCCGGTCCGCCGACGTCCACGATCACCTTCACCATCCAGTATAACAAGCGTTGACGCGGCACGCTGGTGGCAAAAAGAGGGACGAATGTAACTCCTTCGGCGGATACGTGGCTTCGCCGTTGCGGATGTTTGCGCGCGGCAAGCCGTAGGCCATAACGATCAAGGCGCAAGAAGGTTTTTGCGGATTGTGCACGGGCAATAGAGGGGAACACAGGATGACTCCGCAGCATGCGCTCTATTTGCTTTGGATCGGATGGTACGCGACCTGGCTCGCCTCACTCGCCTGGACAGGGCGCGCAAAGACGCGGCCGGATTTCCGCAAGCAGGGGCCGTATCAGTTCGCCACGCTGACCGGACTGTTCCTGCTGTTCGGGCCGCCGATCACCGGCCTGCAGGTGCCCCGCATGTGGGCGCTAACGGCGACGGAGACTTGGGCGTTGTTCGCCCTCATCTTCTGCTCCTTCGCCTTCTGCTGGTGGGCGCGCATCGAGATGGGGCGGTTGTGGTCGGGCTTGATCGCGCTCTCCGCCGACCATCGCGTCATCGACACCGGCCCCTTCGCGCTGGTGCGCCATCCCATCTATTCCGGCATCATCTTCGCGGCGTTCATGACCGCGTTCGCGCAGGGCACGGTGACCGGGCTGGCCGGCGCGGGAATGCTTTGGCTCGCGTTCTGGATGAAGGCGCGGCTCGAGGAAGTTTTTCTGCGTACCGAACTCGGCGCCACGGCTTATGACGGCTACCGCCGCCGGGTTCCCATGCTGGTGCCCTTCTGGCCAAAAGGTGCTTAAGAGACCTTTTGGATAATCCTTACGGCCGCAACGCTGCGATCCCCACCGCGGCTAGAGAATGACATAAAGCGCGATGGCGATACAGATGACCATGATCGCCCACAAATGCCGGGCGAACCAATTGCGGGCAATAAGATGGGCGGACGGAGTCAGCTCCATCTCGTGGTGCATATCAACCAAACCACTGATGATCGACATCCTCGCCTCCTCTGAGGGGCGTCCGAAACGCATATAAGCACTCCCGGCCGATTTGTCAGTCCGCGAAGTCAAAATCTTGCGCCACCGGCGGCGAGAGGCCGCATCCACCCGGCGCCGCTCTTCCGGCGTTTTTGGCGTCGCGGCCGTAGCCGAACGCCCTCTCCCGCTGGCGCCAGCGGCATCGTGTGCGCGTGCCCTGATCGAGGGTTCCTCGGGATAAGGCGAGCCGGACGATCCGCCGGCGCCATGCCTTTTGTTGCGGGCGATCATGCCCTAAAATAGCGCCGTGAAATCGAATCGCCCTAAATCCCGCGAAAATTCCGACACGCCGAAGCCCGTTAACATCTACGATGTGGCGAAGCGCGCCAACGTCTCCATCAAGACAGTCTCCCGCGTCGTCAACGGGCTACCGAACGTCAGCACAGCGACGCGCACGCGGGTGATGGAGGCGGTCGACGCCCTGTCCTATCGACCCAATCCCTTCGCGCGCGGGCTGGCGAGCGAACAATCCTTTCTAATCGGGCTGCTGTGCGACCTTCCGGCAGCCGGCTCGGGCTACATGGCCGCGCTACAGATGGGCATGCTGGCGCGCTGCCGCAAGGACGGCTACCACTTGATCGTCGAATCCCTCGACGCCGAGAACCCGAACCTCGTCCAAGTCGTGCAGGCGCTGGTCGCCACCTCGAATCTGCACGGAGTCATCCTGACATCGCCGCTGTGCGACGTGCGCGAGCTGATCGAGGCGCTGAAAGCGAGCCACACGCCCTTTGTCCGCATCGCGCCGGACAAGCCGCTGGCGGGCCTGGTCGACGTGCGCATCGACGACCGCAAGGCGGCGTACGACATGACGTCCTATCTGGTCGGCCTCGGTCACCGCCGGATCGGCTTCATCAAGGGGCCGGCCGATCACGGCGACGCCAATGCGCGCCTGGACGGTTATTGCAAGGCGCTGGCCCAGGCCGGCATGCCGTTTATCGAGGAGCTTTGCGTGCAGGGCCTCTTCACCTATCAATCCGGCCTGGATGCGGGCGAACGGTTGCTGTCGCTGAAGAAGCGCCCCACGGCGATCTTCGCCGGCAACGACGACATGGCCGCCGCGGTACTGGCGACCTCACAGCGCTTCAACCTGAAGATTCCGCAGCAGCTTTCCGTGGCCGGCTTCGACGACTCTCTGGTGGCGCAAGTCGTGTGGCCGAGGCTGACAACCTGCCGCCAGCCGATCGAAGAGATGGCGAAGGTGGCCGTGTCCATCCTGATCCAGAGGCCGACCGAGGACGGCGCATCCGAGAGATTGCTGGATCACGAGCTTGTGGTGCGCGAGTCCACCGCACCGCCGGGCGTGCTGTAGCACTAGCGGCATTCAAGAAAGAGCAGAGAATACCGCAGCGGGCTTTCACGGCCGCTATGCGTGCCACCCTTGCCTCAACCTTGTCACAACCATTCGCGGTGCGCGATGGCATGGTTCCCAGGCTTTGTGCCGAGCGCGAAACGCGCCGGGCGATAAAGGAGAGGAAACCGCCATGCTTCGTTTTGCGGTCAAGAGTCCGTTGTTTCTGGCGCTCGGAGCGGCGCTGCTGCTGAGCGGCTGCGCCACCAAGGAGTCCGTCGAACAGGCGCAATCCACCGCCGACACGGCGAAGTCGAACGCCGCCACCGCGATGTCCGCCGCACAAACTGCGGAGAGCGACGCACAGGCGGCGGCCGCAGCCGCCAAACAAGCCCAGGCTGCGGCCGATGCGGCGAACGACAAGGTCGACAAACTGATCGCCGAAAGGCACACGGCTCGCCGACATCACAACCGGCATCATCACGTCCGCCATCACCACGCGGCGCTTGAGAACACCAATTCGGCGGCATGCCCTCCGCAAAAGAGCTAGCTGCACAACGAGTGCGCTGCCCGAAGGCAACCGGGACGATTTGAACCGGCGTTAGCCGGACAACACCGCCCGGAACTCAGCAAGCGCTTCGTCGAGCTGCCCCTGCGTGACGATCAGCGGCGGCATGATGCGCAGCGTGTTGGTGTGGGTCTCCTTGCAGAGGATGCCACGATCCTTCAGCGCCTCGCAGAACTTCCGCGCGCCGCCGGCGTCCGGATTCAGTTCCACCGCCACCATCAAACCGCGGCCGCGGATTTCCTTGACGCGGCCGGCGTTGATGTCGTGCAGTCCCGCCTTCAGGTAGTCGCCCATCTTCGCAGCGTTCTCGATCATGCCTTCTTCGACGAGAACATGAAGCGCGGCGCGTGCCACGGCGCAGGCCAAGGGATTACCGCCGAAGGTCGAGCCATGCTGGCCGGGATGCAGCACGTCCATCACTTCCTTGTTCGAGAGCACGGCGGATACCGGATAGAAACCGCCGGACAGCGCCTTGCCGATCAGGCTCAAATCGGCCTCGATGCCTTCGTGTTCTTCAGCCAGCAATTTGCCGGTGCGGCCGAGCCCCGTCTGGATCTCGTCGAGGATCAGAACGACGCGATGGCGCGTGCACAATTCGCGCGCCTTCTTCAAATAACCTGCCGGCGGAATAATGACGCCGGCCTCACCCTGGATCGGCTCGACCAGGAAGGCGACCGTGTCGGGCGTGATGGCCCGCTCGAGTGCTTCGGCATCGCCATAAGGCACGACCTTGAAGCCCGGCGCGAAGGGGCCGAAGCTTTGCCGCGACTCCGGATCGGTCGAGAAACCGACGATGGCGAGCGTACGGCCGTGGAAATTGTTGCCGCAGACGATGATCTCGGCCTTGCCGTCGGGCACGCCTTTGACCTCATAGCCCCATTTGCGCGAGACCTTGAGCGCCGTCTCGACCGCCTCGGCGCCGGAGTTCATCGGCAGCACTTTATGCGAATGGGTGAGCGCGCAGAGCTCTTCATAGAACAGCGGCAGTTGATCGTTGCGGAAGGCGCGCGACGTGATGGTGAGCTTCGTCGCCTGCTCCTGCAGCGCCGCCAGAATCCTCGGATGGCAGTGGCCCTGGTTGACCGCGGAATAAGACGACAGGCAGTCGAGATAACGCCGGCCCTCGACATCCCAGACATGGACGCCCTGGCCGCGCGTCAGCACGACGTCGAGCGGCTTGTAATTCGAAGCTCCGTATTGCTCTTCAAGGGCGATGAACTCGGCCGTCGAAGCGGGGCGCGGGCTTGGAGAAATCATGCAATCCACCCTTTCCTCCCTCTATTGTGCGGCGCGCTGCACCTGCGCATCGGCGGCGCGCGTTCGGTCCAGCCGCAAGGTCATGCAGTAAGCGCCGCCGCCCGCCATGATGAAGGGCGAAAGATCGACGCCCGTAACGGTGTAGCCGCGTTCGCCGAGGACGGCGCGCAGGCCGTCGCGCGGCTGGGCCATGACGATCTGCTTACCCATGTTCACTGCATTGACGCAGAAACCGGCCGCGTCCTCGTCGCTGGCCTCGATCAGCTTTTCCTTCGGGACCGTGGCGTGGATGACCGCCTGCGCTTCCTTGGTGAAAGCCGGCGGATAATAGACGACCTCGCCGCCGCTGAGGGCGAGAAAACAGGTGTCGAGGTGATAGAAGCGCGGCGACGCCAGTTCGAGCGGCACCACCGGCACGCCGAAGAAGTCCTCGGTGACGGCGATCGCCTCGCGGATGGAGCGCTGACCGTAACCGGCCCAGAAATGCTGGCGCGTCGCATCCCAGATGCAGTCGCCGGCGCCTTCTTGGAAACACCCGACGGGATACTGCTCGACGACCTCGAACAGTCCGCGCGCCTTGAACAGCTCGAGGGCGTCGACGAACAAGGGTTCCTCACCCTGCCGTTCGGGATAGCGGAAGCGGGCGACCAGTGCGCGGCCATCGAGCACGACGGCGGCGTTGGCGGGGAAGACCATGTCGGGCAGACCGGGCGCGCCGGGCAGGCGGATCACCTCGGCACCGGCGCCGGTCAGCGCTTGCTCAAGCGCGGCAGAAGCGGCCTGCGCGGCGCGGAAATGGCCCATGCGATCCTTCGACCAAGCCTCCGGCGTCATCCAGGGATTGATGACGTAGGAGACTTCAAAATGACCGGCATCGATCATCAGCAGGGTCGGTTTGCGGGACATGCGGGCTCCTTGAATCATGGTTCTTGACGCCATGGTCCATCCGGCCGATGTTAACAAAAAGCCTACAGGATGCTGGAAAGTGCTAGAATATCTGTCATTATGATAATAGAAATTGTCAAAACGGCAATCTGCCATGGACGACAAGGACCGCCAACTCATCGCGCTACTGCGCAAAAATGCGCGCCTGCCGGTGGCCACGCTGGCCAAGACGCTGGGCGTATCGCGCGGCACGGTGCAGAACCGCATCAACCGGCTGCAGGCTCAAGGCGCAATCCAAGGCTTCACCATCCGTCTGCGGCCGGAGGCGGAGCCGCCGCGTGTTCGCGCCGTCACCATGATCGCCGTGGAAGGCGAGCGCACCGACCGCATCATCAAAAGCCTGCGGGATTACCCCGAGATCGCCGCGGTACACACCACCAACGGCCGCTGGGACCTAGTGCTGGAACTCAACACCGACAATCTCGAAGCTTTCGATCAGGCGCTGCGTCGCATCCGGCAGATCAAAGGCATCGCCGGATCGGAAACCAGCTTGCTGCTGTCGAGTTACGCAATGTAAAGATCGCCTTTGCCCTCCCTCCCGGCGCGCGCGGGCGTTATGGTGCGTGCGCAGAGTCGCACGGGGCAGTGCATGAAGACCATCATCGAACCGTTTCGCATCAAGACCGTCGAGCCGATCCGCATGACGACGCGGGAGGAGCGCCAGCATCTACTCGCGGCGGCGGCGTATAATCTGTTCGCGCTGAAGTCCGACGACGTGCTGATCGATCTGCTGACTGACTCGGGCACCTCGGCGATGAGCACGGCGCAGGTGGCGGCCCTGGTCAGCGGCGACGAATCCTATGCCGGCTCACCGTCCTTTTTCCGCTTCGAGAGCGCGGTGAAGAACCTGTTCCCGTTCAAGCACGTCCTGCCGACGCATCAGGGCCGCGCGGCGGAGGCCATCCTGTTCTCGGTGCTCGGCGGCAAAGGCAAGAACGTACCGTCCAACACGCATTTCGATACCACGCGCGCGAACATCGAAGCGAGTGGTGCGGAAGGATTCGATCTGGTGATCGCCGAGGGGCTCGATCCGCGCAACGAACACCCCTTCAAGGGCAACATGGACGTGGCGCGGCTCGACGCGTTTCTCGCGAAGCATGGCGACTCGGTTCCCTGCGTCATGCTGACGGTGACCAACAACGCCGGCGGCGGACAGCCGGTGAGCCTGGAGAACATCCGCGCCACGGCCGCCGTGGCGCACAAGCACGGCAAGCCCTTCATCATCGACGGCTGCCGCTTCGCTGAGAACGCCTATTTCATCAAGCTGCGCGAGAAGGGTCAGCAGAACCGCAAGGTGGAAGACATCGTGCGCGAGATGTTCCAGAACGCCGACGGCATGACCATGTCGGCGAAGAAGGACGCCTTCGCCAATATTGGCGGCTGGTTGGCGCTCAATGACGACGTGCTGGCGCAGTCGGCGCGCGAGCGCCTCATCCTGACGGAAGGTTTTCCGACTTACGGCGGATTGGCGGGACGCGACCTCGACGCCATCGCGCAAGGCCTCAAGGAAATCATCGACGAGGATTATCTGGCTTATCGGCTGCGCACGTCGGCCTATATCGCCGAACGCCTGGAGGCGCTGGGCGTGCCGACCGTCAGGCCCTCAGGTGGGCACGCGATTTTTGTCGATGCACGGGCGTTTCTTCCGCACATCCCGCCGCTTCAATATCCGGGACACGCCCTTGCGGCGGCGCTTTATCTCGAAGGCGGCATCCGGTCGTGCGAGATCGGCACGGTGATGTTCGGCATGCAGAGCGACGGGCACGAACAAGCCGCGCCGATGGATCTGGTGCGCATGGCAATGCCGCGCCGCGTCTACACCCAAAGCCACGCCGATTACGTCGTCGAAGTGTTCGAAGAGATTGCCGCGGAAAAAGACCGGCTGCGCGGACTAAAGATCGTCTGGCAGCCGCAGCGCATGCGGCATTTCTCGGCGAAATTCGAGCCTTTGCGATAGACCCGAGAAGCGAGCGATCAAACGGTCAGGCCCAACGTGTTCTCACCTCGTTAAATCGACAGTACCGCTGCTCCGGACAAAGCAAGCAGCGTTCCCCATCACGTAGGGAGCCGCACGCGACCCCTATGAGGTTGATTCTTCGCTGGTCGGGCAATTGCTTCCGCATGGGCACTCGCCCTTGCGGAATTGTGCGGACCGAATTCTTCTTCGCCATCGCACGTTCCTTGCTACGAAGTTCCATCTACGCTCACAATATCAAGCTTTCGACGGCACGCGGCGACATAAAAACAGCATTGACCGAAGTCAAATAGTCGCGCCGGAAACTCAGTATCATCCATGCATAATCCGCACGTTCTCCGAGGCGGGAGATGTGATGCGACAGAGATATCCAGCCACTCTCTCGGCTACGGCCGCAGGCGCTTCTTTGCCGACCGGCTTGACGCTGCCGCTGGAAGTGCGGGTGCATGGCAGAGGCGGCCAAGGCGGCGTCACCTGCGCAAAGCTGATCGCAGCGCTGTTCACCGAGATGGGTTTGCACGTGCAAACCTTCGGCGATTACGGCAGCGAGCGATCCGGCGCGCCGGTCCAGGCTTATACCCGTGTCGATCGCCTCGCCATCAACAACCGCAACAAGGTCTACCGACCGAATCACCTCATCGTTCTGGATGAAGGGCTCCTCGGAGCCCAGGTCCTGGCTGGAGCGGCGCCGGGCTCCTTGCTGCTGTTAAACACGCACGCCAGTTTGGATAGCTACGGCGACCGCTTCGAGCACCATCGCTTCGGCGTAATCGACGCCACGGCGATTGCCCGTGAGCAGGGCATCGGTTCGAGTGCGGTGGTCATCATCAACACAACCATCCTTGGCGCTTACGCCCGTTTGTTGGGATTGCCATTGACGGTTCTGGAAAAGGCGTATGCCTCGCTGGGGCTGAGCGGCGATCTGCCAGCCGCGCAACACGCCTACGAACTGGTGCGAATCTGCGAGCCGGTCCCAGGCACCGACGATCAGAGCACATCCATATCAGCAGCGGCCCCTTCGCCCCTTGTCGTTGAAACCATTCTCGGCCACAGC
>JAGWVX010000428.1 GCA_018970685.1 Alphaproteobacteria bacterium
GGGATTCTCCGCTTGCGTCGCTATGCGATGTTCGGGGCGGGGACCATCACAGCACTGGGCGTCGTTGTCTTGGCGGGTTGGGGCCTTGGCATTCCCTGGCTGACCAGTTTCGATCCGAAACATGCCTCCACCTCGGCCGCGACGGCAATCTGTTTCATCCTCGGTGGAGTCGCGATCTATTTGCAGGCCAAGCCCGGCGGTGCTCCGTCGCCCGGCCGGTTGGGGTTCGTCCTCGCCGCGTTGATGTTGGCGGTCGCTGGTTATGACTTGTCGACATACGTTCACGGCGCGGCAACCGCCGGGTACCTGTTTGGCCCGCATATGGGAAAAATGGCCCCGAGCACGGCCGCGGGATTCGCCCTGCTGTCCTGTTCCGTTCTCGTCGGCGATGTCGGCCGGGGTTATGTGCGAAGCGGACTGGCCGCCGCTGGCCTTATGCTGGCGTCGATCGACGTCGTTTGCTACGTCTATGGCGCAAACGCCCTCCGCACTCTGCTGCCTTTTGCCGCCATGGCACTGTCCAGGGCCTGCTTATTCATCGTTCTGTTCGCTTCGACGCTACTTGCCCGGCCGGACCATGGCTGGCTCAAGTATTTCGTCGCATCCAATCGCGGGGCCGCAGCCGCGCGGATGCTCCTGCCCGCCATCATCGTCACGCCTTTTCTGCTTTCCTGGAGCATGGTGGTTGCCGACCGGCTGGAGACCTTCGACACTGCCTTCGGTTTTGCGGTGGTTGCCGTGGTCGCGACCTTCGTGCTTGGCACGATCCTTTGTCTGGCTGCGGCTTGGCTGTCGCGATCTGATGCCGCGCTAAGGCTCTCAAACCAATCGCTGGTCGAGAGCGAGCATCTTGCACGCGAGATCGTCGATACCGCCCTGGATGCGTTCGTACAGATGGACGAAACTGGCTTTGTGACGGACTGGAATCCGCAGGCCGAGGCCATATTCGGGTGGAGCCGCGCTGAGGCAATAGGTTCGCCGCTGATGGACCTCATCATTCCGTTGTCCGCGCGCGAAGCGCACGCTGCGGGATTCAGGCGCTTTTTGCAGACCGGCAACAGCAGGATTCTTGGCAGACGTCTCGAACTCGATGCCCTGCAGAAAGACGGCACGACGATCAGGGTCGAGTTGACGATCACGGCGCTCGCCCGACGAGGCGGCTATGTTTTCAACGGATTTGTCCGTGACCTGACGGAGAAACTGGCGACCGAAGCAAAACTGCGTCAATCGCAAAAGATGGAGGCAATCGGTAATCTCACCGGCGGCATCGCACACGACTTCAACAACCTTTTGGCAGTGATCGTGGGCAATCTCGACGAACTACAACTTCTGTCCAAGGGCGATACCGAGGCCACCCCGCTGGTGGACATGGCGCTCTCGGCGGCTCTGCGCGGGGCCGATCTGACACAACGGCTTCTGGCCTTCGCCCGTCGCCAGCCGCTGCAGTCCAAACGCATCGATCCCGGCAAGCTGCTGCGAGAGCACGCCAAGTTTCTGTCACGGACGTTAGGCGAGGCCATCCGCATTGAACTCGATCTGCCGGGGAATACTTGGCCCATTGTGGCCGATCCTGCGCAGCTGGAAGCGGCCATCCTCAACCTCGCCACCAACGCCCGCGACGCCATGCCGAAGGGCGGCCGAATCCGAATCGCGACGTCGAACTGCCATGGAGACGACATCTGCGCTTTGCGGGTCGCCGATCTTCCGCCCGGCGATTATGTCGTCGTCGAGGTATCGGACGACGGCGTCGGCATGACTCCGGAAATCCGCGGTCGGGTGTTCGAACCATTCTTCACCACCAAGGAGCGTGGCAAGGGCACCGGACTTGGATTATCGATGGTGTTTGGCTTCGTCAAACAGTCGAACGGCCACATCAGTGTGTCCAGCGAGCCGGGCGCAGGTACGACCTTTCGGCTTTACTTTCCGCGCGCGCGTGTCGCCGATGAGGAAGCCGTTGCCGTAAATCTGCGACCCGTCGGTCTTGGGCGTGGCGAGACAATCCTGGTGGTAGAAGACAATGCGGACTTACGCCGGTTGGTCGTCAGACAGATTGAATCGCTCGGATATCGTGTGACACAAGCGGAGAACGCCCCGGCTGCGCTCGCTGTCGCAAGAGGGGGGGCGATCGATCTTCTGTTCTCCGATATCGTGATGTCGGGCGGCGGGAATGGTATTGAACTGGCGCGCCAGGTACTGGCGCAGTCACCGCAGACTCGAGTCGTTCTGACGACCGGATTTGTCGACGGCGCGGTGTGGGAACGCTTTGGTACGTTGGCCCGTTCAGTCAGGATTTTGAAAAAACCGTACCGCAAGGGTCAACTTGCCGAGGTCCTGCGTGCTGCCCTGGACGACCAACCGCAGACCGAAGCGGAGGAAAAGGTTGCGAATTAGCGTATGACGATTTTGGTTCGAACCAAGGCCTGTCATCCCGGAAGCCGAGCGAAGCGAGGCTGTCCGGGACCCACGGAGAGGGCAGTCCGGATTTGGATCGTTGGGCAAAAGTCCCAATCCCGCCTTTGTCCCGGTGGATCCCGGCTCGCGCAGCGCTTCGCG